>CAYZYZ010000001.1:0-44135 GCA_964482765.1 uncultured Candidatus Saccharibacteria bacterium
ACCCTTGTCAGAAGCTGACGGTGACCGGCTTTTTTCCTGTATCTCTTTTTCGGCTTCATTTTGAAAACTATTACCTTTTTGCCTTTCTCTTGGGAGATGATTTTCCCTTCTACTTTAGCTTGAGGCACAGTCGGAGTGCCAATTTTCACATCTTTATCTTTGGCAATCAATAAAACATCACCAAAAGTTACCTTTTCCCCCTCTTTTCCCTCCAGCTTCTCTACTAAAAGTTCCTGGTCCTCTTCTACTTTATACTGCTTTCCTCCGGTTTTTATCACAACAAAAGTTCGAGTCTTCTTTAGAGGCTCTTTTTTCGCAAGTGGGGTTTTTTTCGCCTTACGGGCGATCCCGACATCCGTCGGGACCACCTTGGCAGCCTTTTTGGCTGCCTTCTTGGCTGTTTTTTTAATATTTTCTTTTTGTGCCATTTTCTATTCTCGAAGCCTCGCTTAAATTTCTTCCTTAGCGAGGCGGAGACCCCGCACCCCGACCCTGGTCGGGGTGCGGGACTACTTTACTTTATATTTATAATATGAATATATTAGCAAAAATTTTAAAGCCATTCAACCCTTTAATAAATCATCCCTTAAAGTTTAATTTCTTGTAGCGAAGCTGGACGCTCTGCAACAAACCAAGTGATATTAAAATCGCCATTGCCGAACTGCCACCATAACTTACCAAAGGTAAAGGAACTCCAGTGACCGGTATTATGCCGATGTTCATTCCAATATTTACCAAAACCTGAAACAAAATCCAAACCGCTACACCAACTCCTAACAAACTACCAAAATTATCAGAAGATATTCTGGCGGCTCTTATAACCCTAAGCATCAAAATAGTGAACAAAGTTAATAGAATTACACCACCTGCTAGACCAAGCTCCTCGCCCAAAACAGCAAAGATAAAATCGGTGTAGCGCTCGGGCAGGAACTTCAGCTGGCTTTGTGGGCCATGGCCCAATCCTCTTCCGAAAATTTTTCCGGAACCGATGGCAATTGTAGATTGTAAAACATTATAACCCGCACCCTGCGGATCGCTTGAAGGATTTAAAAAAGTAAGTATCCTGTTTTTCTGGTAATCTTTCAAAAAATGAAAAACTATCGGCGCTGAAATTAAAGTTAAAAATCCCAAACCAAACAAATATATTTTTTTTATCTGAGTCGCCAAAACCATACCAGCCCATATCGCCAAAAGGACCAGCGCAGTACCCAAATCCGGCTGGGCAATAACCAAAACGACCGGAATAATTGTATAAATTAAAGAAACAGCAAACATTCTAAAAGAATCTGATTTTGAAGATTTTTTTGAAAAGTATTTTGCCAGAATGATAATCAGGAAAACTTTGGAGATCTCTGATGGCTGGAGCTGGAAAAATCCTAAGTCAATCCAACGGGTTGCTCCATGAGCTAATCTTCCTAGAATCAAAACATAGAGCAGGAGACCAATCATCAAAATATAGAGAATATGAGTGAGAGATTTGAAGGTTCGGTAATCCAAAAAGGCAAACAAGAGCATCAAGAAAAACCCTAAAAGACCGTAAATTATTTGGTTTCGCGTCTCAGTAAACCCAGAGGTAGGAGAGGTAGTACTGTAGATTATCAGAATGCCTATCGTAAATAAAAAAAGGGCTACGATTATTAATATCCAATCCAAATTTTTTAAACGCCGCAAATCCATAATAAGACAGTTAACAGTTAACAGAAAACAGTTAACAGATTTTAATTTTTACTTTTTAATTTTTTTTAGTCCGAGCCAGATTTCTTCGCCATTGACTTTTAGTTTTGACTCATAATCTATATCACGGGATTTTTCTTCGTTAATCTCTCGAGCTAAAGTTTCCCGCTCGATGCTGTAATCCTGCTTCTCCTGAAATTCGCTTATCGTTTCTTTTAAAGCCTTGCTCTTGGTTTCAAAGTATATTTTTATGCGATCCTCGACATTAAAACCAGCTTTCTTTCTCGCTTCCTGAATCTGGCGAACTAGCTCGCGCGCCAATCCCTCTTTTTTCAGCTCTGGAGTGATTTTTGTATCAAGCGAAACGGCGAGTTTTTTTCCTTTTTTTAGTAAAACTTTTTTTACATTTATTTCATCCGCAACAACATCCAATAAGTTTTGTCTTGGCTCAAGCGGTGTTTCTATTGTAAGTTTAGATAGCGGTTGACGAACCTTAATACCGTTTTTAGCACGCTCCGACAGTCCCAGCTCCACCGCACTTTTAATCATTGTCATTTTTTCTTCAAGTTCATTATGAAGCATCTTTTCATCGGCTTTTGGCCAGTCAGAAAGATGAATACTTTTCTCTCTCTTTGGATCAATCTCTCGGACTAAATTTTGCCAGATTTCATCGGTAATGAATGGCGAAAACGGAGCCAAAAGCTTACAGTAATTAATTAACACCCAATATAAAGTTTCGTAGGCTGCTAACTTATCAGTATCGTTTTCGCTTTTCCAAAAACGCTTCCTTGACCTTCTGATATACCAGTTAGAAAGTTCCTCAATAAAATCACTAGGTTCCCTAATGACTAGGGAAAGCTCATATCTTTCCATCTTATCCGTAATGCTCTTAATCAGATTATTTAATTTTGAAATAATCCATTTATCTAGAACGTTATCGGTATTCAATTTATTTTTTGGCTTAAAGTTATCAAGCGAGGCATAAGTTACAAAAAAGCTATAAGAATTCCAGAGGGTTAGAACAATTTTTTTGAATACTTCATCAACTCCTTTTTCCGAAAAACACAAATCCTCGGCTTTTACCGCCGGCGAGCCCATCATATAAAATCGCAAGGAATCAGCACCATATTTTTCCACTACCTCCATGGGATCCGGGTAATTATTCAAACTCTTAGACATTTTTTGCCCATCTTCGGTCAAAACAATCCCGTTAACTACTACATTTTTATAGGGTGATTTCCCAAAAAGTGCAGTTCCTAAAATTAAAAGAGAGTAAAACCAACCACGGGTCTGGTCTATCCCCTCGGCAATAAAATCTGCCGGAAAATCACGCTGGAACTTTTCCTTATTTTCAAAAGGATAATGAATAGACGCATATGGCATACTGCCAGAATCAAACCAAACATCCAAAACTTCGCCGGTGAGTTCCATTAAGCTCCCACACTGGCATTTTATTTTTACATCAAGAAGTTTATGAAGATGAATATCACTTATTTTTTTGCCGGCTGATTCTTCAAGCTCTTTAACGCTTCCAAAAACTTGGGTTTTATTGCATTTTTTGCAAACCCAAACCGGCAAAGGCACCCCCCAAAAACGGTTTCGGGAAATGTTCCAGTCCGGAGCACTCTCCAGCATTTTTTGGAATCTGCCTTTTCCGACAAAATCGGGAACCCAGTGGATTTTTTTGTTGTTTTCTATGGCCTGTTTTTTAAGTTTATCGATTCTTACAAACCAGCTGTCTATTGCTTTGTAAATTAAGGGGGTTTTACAGCGCCAGCAATGGGGGTATGCATGGGAATAATATTCTGTTTTTAAAACTTTGTCTTTTAAATCTTTTGTAATCTGCTCATTGGTTTCAAATTCAATAACGCCTTTACCGGAATAATCGAAAACTTCTAATGTAAAATGGCCCAAATCGTCAACAGGCATAAAAAAATCTATATTGTTTTCTTTAGCAACATTATAATCATCTTCACCGAAGGCCGGGGCAATGTGAACAATGCCAGTTCCGTCTTCTGTTGAAACAAAGTTGCCGGAGATAACTTCAAAAGCTTTCTTGGGATTTTTATAATATGGGAAAATCGGTTTGTATTTTTTACCAACTAAATCTTTTCCTAAAATCTCTTCTTCTGTTTTACCGGTTAAATCTTCTTTATAGATCTCCAGCCTGTCTTTAGCTAAAATATACTTATTTTTACCGGATTTTATCTTTACATATTTAATATCTTTGCCCACGGCCAATGCTAAATTGCCCGGCAATGTCCATGGCGTAGTGGTCCATGCTAAAAAATATGTTCCCGGCTCGTCTTCAAGCTCAAACTTAACGGTTATGGCTTTATCAGTTTTATCTTGATACTCTAATCCCACTTCGAAATTGGAAAGTCCGGTGGCGCATCGGGGACAATAAGGTAGGACTTTGTGGCTTTTATAAATTAAATCTTTATCCCAAAGTGATTTAAAAACCCACCAGACAGACTCCATGTATTTGATGTCCATCGTTATGTAGGCGTTTTCTATATCAACCCAGCGTCCGGTCCGCTCAACAATCTTTCTCCACTCTTTTGTGTAAGTTAAAACGCTCTCTCGGCACTTCTCATTAAATTTATCAATTCCATACTCGCGGATATGGAGCTTTGTTTTGAAATTAAGATCCTGCTCTACAATATTTTCAATCGGAAGGCCGTGGGTATCCCAACCCCAAACTCTTTCTACACGATAGCCCTGCATAGTTTTATAGCGAGGAACCACATCTTTAATAGTACCAGCGAGCAAATGGCCGTAATGAGGCATGCCCGTAGCATAAGGCGGTCCATCGTAAAAAGAGAAGGTTTTGCTTTTGGGCCGGTTTTTGACTGATTTCTCGAAAGTCTTATTCTTTCTCCAGAACTTTAAGATTTTTTCTTCAAGTTTGGGAAAATTCTGCTTTGGATCTACTTTTTTAAACATTTTGCTTCCTTTTTGAAACCTGATATCGGTATAAACTACTATACCAGAATTTTTGGCTTTAAAAAATAGTATTTCTGTTCTTTTGTCTGGCCAAAAGAACAAAGAAGTTTAAAACATTAACAAGTTTTGGTTCTTTTGTTTCCTTAAAGAAAGGAACAGAAAAATTATTAAAAAAACCGACTAAGGTTTTAGTCGGTGTAAATATTTAGACTGTTTCTAATTCTTGAAGCTCTTTTTTTATATTGGCAATTTCCGTTAAAAGCTTTTTTGTATTTAGATAGCCCAGATTAAACTCACCTAGCTTATGCTCAAGTTCTGGAAGAATATTTTCCAATTCTTCCTTAAGTTGCTTTTTAATCTGAGCTAAACGGTTATCGCTCTCCCACTTAGCCTGATGAATCTTTCGCTCGTTTTCTTCATATGAATATCCCGCTCAAATTTCTAAACAGTTATGCTGCGTAAGAACTTATTAAGTTCTTTTTGAAAATCTTCAGGCAAGAACCCAAATCCTCGCCATTTGTCCCCTGATTCCAAAAATTGCCACTGGTTGTTTAACTGTCCAAAAAATATTCCGGGGGTTTTCTCCTCTTTATCGTCCCATTTCCAGTACTTGCAGTATATATGACCATCTTCACAAAAATAAATTCTTAAAGATTCCTTTCCTTCGTGAAGCGACCATGAGTCATTTTTTATTCTGGCCTTACAATTTTCAAAAAAACACTTAGTATCCGTATTTACTTCAAAGGGATTATCTACACATACTAAGCATGAATAGTCTTTCTGGCATTTAGCGCAACCCATCTTTACCACGTCCTCTCTATTTTCAAGTTACAAATCAAAACAATCTACTTTATCCAGCTACTTTTGTCAATAATTTTATTATCTTAGTATGGAATTTTTGCTAAATAGTGAATTAAATACTGAAGACCTTGAAGGAGTATTATTGCCACAATAGGTGAAAAATCTATAAAAGAGGTCTTGGGGAGAATTTTTCTTATCGGGGCTAATACTGGTTCGGTAAGTTCTGTAAGGAGCTCAAAAAAGCGGCTTTTTGCCCCGAACCACGACAAAATAACTCTTATAAATATAAGAACTACTGTTATCTCAACGAAAATGTCAAAAGTGTTTACTAAAAAATTTAGCATAATAAATTTAAACTCTAAATTCTAATATCTAAATCCTAAACCCCGTTAGAAATTTTTAATTTCTAATATGGGGTAAACAAATTCTAAATTCCAATGTTCTAAATTTAAAATGTTTTATTTTTTGTTTTGTAATTTGGATTTTGGTCATTGGGATTTGTTTAGAAATTAGGAATTAGAAATTAGAAATTGTCTATCCGTCTTTGGCGGATTAAACTCCTCTTATCTCCACCATCTCAAAAAAAGGCTCGGCTGCTTTTTTAAGCTCCATTAGCTCACCTATTTTGTAGGGCTTTATTTTAGTATATTCTGGATCCAATGTCTTCTCATTTCTGAACTGTTGAATAAAGAGTCTCTTAGAGCCTTTGAGCCACTCGCCGATCTTTCTGATACCATCTTTGTCAATCAATCCCGGAACGACAGTAATCCTGAATTCATAGTCAATTATGGAATTCCTTATTATTTTAACACTCTCCTTTATAGCATCTTTTCTTACTTTGACATCGACTACCTTTTCATATTTATCCAACGGTGCCTTTATGTCCATGGCAAAATAATCAACTTTGCCTTCTTGAATCAATTTTTTTAAACTCTTGGGATTGGTGCCATTTGTGTGCACAGCGACTTTTAATCCCAAATTTCTTATCATCTCTACGATTTTTTCAAAACTTTTGTGAATGGTCGGCTCACCGCCCAGCATTACCACACCATCCAGCCACTTTTTCTTGGTTTCCAAATAACTAAAGATTTTCTCATCATCCACGTCTTTCAAAGTCTGGGGATTCAAAATAAACTCCGGGTTGTAGCAGTAGTGACACCTAAAATTACAACCCGGTAAAAAAATAACTGCCGAGATCTTGCCCGGCCAGTCGATCAAAGAGGTAGGTTCAAATCCTTTTATGTCTAAAGCCATCATGAGCCCCTTATTATCTCTTCTGCTTGAGGCACCACCCCTCGATAGGCTTTTTCTTCTTTACCTTCGTCATTAACTATTATTATTGTGGGAGTTGCCATTACATTAAACATTGAGGCTTCCGCCAAGCCGTCCGGAGTATCCATATCATATAACTCCACTTTTATGTCTTTGTTCTTTAGATCCTCGGCTAATTCTTTTGCTGGCGGGCACTTAGGACAAGTTTTCTTAATGAAGATTTTTACCTGCATTAACTTTTAACTTAACTTGTAGTCTCCTCTTTGACGAGCTTCGAATTCAGCTTGTTTGGAAAGATTCCAATTGTTTATGGGCGAATAATAACCAACCACTCTCGAGATTCCATAAACATTGGTAGAGCCGCAAAAAGGACAGGCTCCGCCCAGAGGCTCTGCCCGGCGGGCTGCTAGACCTTCGCTTGAATGGCTTAGTTCGTGCACTTCTTCTCTTGTTAAAGTTTTTAGTTCTGGTGTTTGCATATTTTTTACCTTTCTTTAATTAATGTTTTTGAAATTTTCTTGTTCTTTGCTATTTTTTTCACCAGACCTCTTTCTAGAAGTTCTGCCACGCTCTGCTTTATTGCCTTTCCGCAACCGCCTGATGTCTCGTCACCGCAGATGATATACTGCTCCTCTAAGGGTACGTTGTCCTGAGCTCCTTTATAGATTGCTTCAGTTTCAAATCCGCAGTGAGGACATCTGTACCAGACCCTATCATCTTTTTGTATCTTGTTTTTTATGCCACCTGGTCTATTCACTTCTCTCCTGTATCCAGCACTGATTTTATGACAATCATCACAAAAGGTAAATTCCGGGGATATGACAATCTGGGCGCTTAAGGTGTTATCCCAAGTTCTCTTAACTAAAGAGTAAATGCTTTCGGGAGATGGTCGCTGTTCGCCCAAAAAAACATGAGTTATGCAACCGGCTTCTATCAAATTATTGAACTTGCCTTGTTTTTCTATTCTTTCGATTATAGAAACAGACACGTCAGCAGCCAAATGAATGCTGTTGGTGTAATAAACTGTACCAGAAGAGATATCGCCTCTCACATACTTGGCGCTCTCTGGGTACTCTTTAAGGTCTACTTTTGCCAGTCTTAGGGAAGCTGACTCAGCCGGTGTCTCCTCAAGAACAACCTTAAAACCGGTTTCCTTCTCTAATTTTTTGGCTTTCAAATACATAGCGGAGATTATCTTTAAACCTATTCTTAAAACATCATCATTTTCGTGAAGCTCCTCGCTGGTTAGGTATTTTACACACTCATTTAAGCCTATGATACCGATTATGTAGCTGGCTTTTTCTAAATCAATATAGGGTCTGCCGTCTAAAGCTATCTCGCCGACCTGCGCCATTGGTCTTCCCGGTTCCATTAGTTTCTTTATAAACCCCTTCTTTTCAAAATGAGCCTTCATTGCCAAATCCATTGCCTCTTCAACCTCTTTTACAACCTCGTCTAGCGCACCCTTCTTTTTTCTTCCTGCTCTATAAGCGGCTTGAGGCAGATTTATGGTTACATTCTGGAAGCCGCAGAAACGCATACTTTCAGGATGCTCTATCACATACTTGTCGGTGATATTAGTTCTGAGGCGACAGCACATCGAAAGATTGACCTTGTCGCGGTCATAAACAAAATATGGGGCACCATTTTCTGAAGCGATTTTCGAGGCATACTCTAGAAGTTCTCTTTGTTTAGGGTCTCTAAAGGAGTTCTCATCTACATGAAGATTCATCTTCGGGAAGGGAAAAGGCTTGCCATCAAAATCTCCCTCACGCCAAACATCCATCATTGCTTTTAAGAATCTTTGAGCTTCATCCTCATAATCGCCATAGGTCTTACCAGTATATTTTCCTTTGGGTCCAATGGCGGGAACATTTTTTAGGTAATCAGGAACTCCAAGGTGAACATTAAAATCTATAAACAGGGTCTGACCACCCCTCGAGAAAGCATTTTGAGAGCAGGAAAAGATTAAATACTGCGCCTCTTGTTTTAAATCTTCCTCATCTATATCAACAAGGTAAGGGGCATAAAAAATGTTGACATAAGTCAAACCTAAAGCACCGGCATAGTAAGCCTGCATCGAAGCCAAAAAGGTATTCAGGTGTCCGGTTAGAGTTGAAGCGTATCTTGCCGGAGTGGAGACGGTACTTAAATTCTCTAATCTTAAACCATATTTTTTCAAATACTCTATCGAATGAGCTGAGCAGTAAGCTCGAACTGGATATCCTAAATCGTGAAGATGGATGGCTCCCTTCATGTGAGCATCAGCAATCTCCGGAGAGAAGATTTCTTTTAAAGCATACTGCTTTAGGATCGTTTCCGCGATTCCTAAGTTTACCGCCTCAGGATTATTTGATTTTATATTGCTATTCTCTTTGGTATTAGAAAGAATCAGCTGGCTGATGTTATAGGTAGACATACCAATAACTTCCTGCTTTTTGAGTTTGGCTTGATAGCCTCTCTCGAAAAGCTCATTGTCCACCAGTTCTCTTAAAAGGTTTATGTTTATAGTTCTAATGCCAGAGGCTAATACTTTTCTCTCAACAGCAAAGGCTATATCGGAAGCCTCCTCTTTGGTAAGCTGAGCTTCTCTTTCAAGGGCACTGACAATTCTTTTTCTATCCCAATTAGAGGTTTCTCCCTTAGTGGGAGCAGAAACTAAAAGGTGAAGATCGGTAGAGTCTTTATAATCCTCTTTCTTTTTTACCACCTTCAAGATCTCGGTCATCTCCAACTGACTCTCGGGCAGCTTCTTGTATTTCTCAAAATTCTTTCCAATAACCTCGATTACCTCCTCTACCGCCTCTCTCGGCAGACCAGTATTCTCTATTTCCCTTGTAAGGTATTGGAAGAGTCCTCGGTTCTCTTTAGTCATATTTACCCCGTTAGATGGTCTACCCCATTAGATTATTGCTTTTATCTAACGGGGTTTACCTTTTAGTTACCTTAGATCTTTTCTTTTTTTCCGCCCTAGGCGCCACGCCCCGACCTGTCGGGGGACCAGCCTTGGGCTGGAATCCTTTTTTCTTGAAAATTTTTAACTCCTGCTCGAAAGATTTGATGTCATCAAAAGATTTGTAGACTGAAGCGAAACGAATGTAGGCAACTTTGTCGGTCTTTTTTAAGGCTTTTATTGCCAACTCCCCAATCTCTCTGCTCTTCACCTCGGTGTCGCAAGTGGCTTGGAGTTTTCTTTCTATGTCGGACACTATCTTATCTATCTGCTCTTTGGAAATCGGCCTCTTCTCGCAAGCCTTCATTATCCCGAGCTCGAGTTTGTTTCTGTCAAAACTCTCTCTTCGTCTACCTTTCTTAATTACCAGGAGGTTGGCGAGTTCGACCCTTTCATAAGTGGTGAAACGGTTCTTACATTTCAGGCACTTCCTCCTTCTTCTAATCGCTCGGAAATCATCAACGTCTCGCGAATCAATAACCTTGGTATCAGGAGAAAGGCAGTTGGGGCATTTCATTCAAGCCCTCCTTTTGAAGCGGCAAAAAAATTTCCCCCTTTTCTTTTAAGAATATTGCTAACCCGAAAATATGTCAAGAACTTTTTTACCACAACATATAGTGCTTTAAATAGATACTGATATACAATATATTGAAAAAAGAAACGCTTGTCAAGCCCTTATTAAAAAGGCTCGCTTAAGCGTTTCTTTAAAAATGGAAGAAGATTATTTTTCGAGCAACTCTTTATTAACAACGTTTCTGTAACAGCCTTTTTTAAGAGCATCAATTATCTCACAGGCTATATCCACGGTAACATTTTCTAAGGCTTCTATTGTCGAGGCTCCTAAATGAGGGGTGGCTAAAACATTTGGTATCTCCAAAAGTTCATTATCTACTGCCGGCTCCTTCTCCCAAACATCTATAGCCGCACCTCCAACTTTCCCTTTTTTTAAAGCTTTATACAAAGCTTTTTCGTTTATAATTCCGCCTCGGGCAACATTTATTATTTTCACCCCATTTTTCATTTTTTTGATTTCTTTTTCATCAATCAAGTTTCCAGTTTCGGAAGTTAAAGGAGTGTGAACGGTTACATAATCTGATTGCTCCAAAAGAGTGTCTAAGTCGGTCTTTCCCCCGCCAAGTTCCCTGATTTTTTTGGCTCCAACAAAAGGGTCAAAAACCAAAACCTTCATTTTTAAGCCTTTAGAAGCAATCTCGGTTACTATCTTTCCAACCTTTCCAAATCCAACTACACCCAAAGTTTTACCTTTGACCTCCACGCCAACAAAACATTTTCTGTCCCACTTTCTCTCCCTTTTTAAGGAGTGGTGTGCTTCGTGAATATGGCGCGAGAGGCTCAAAATCATCGCAATTGTATGCTCAGCAGCAGAATTGACATTCCCAAAAGGTGTATTTAAAACATAGATGCCCTTTTGGGTGGCGGCTTCCAGATCCACATTATCAACACCAACACCCGCCCGACCAATGACCTTCAAGTTTTTTGCCTTATCCAGAATCTCTTGCGTTACAGTAACTGAGCTTCTTATTATTAGCGCTGAAAAGGGCTCGATGATATTTCTTAGCTCATCTCTAGTTAGCCCAAATCTTTCTTCAAAAAATATTCCTTTTTCGTTCTTTAGGATTTCGATGGCTTGAGGTGAAACTTTGTCAGTTATTAAAATTTTCATACCCTTACTTTATTTTAATTTTAGAATTTCGTCCAGATCTTTCAAAAGCTCTTTTATATCTTCTGGATAAATCTCTCCCATGTGAGAAATCCTAAAAGTTACATCTTTTAATTTGCCGTAGCCTCCCGAAATTACCTTGTCTCTTTTTTCGAGTTCTTCGTTTACCTTTTTGATGTCTAAATTTTTTGTATTTTTAACTGTTGTTAAAGTTAAAGAAGAAAAACTAGGCTCGGCAAAATCTTGAAAATTTTTTCCAGCCCAGTTCTTCACCATCTCTGCCATCTTTTTGTGCCGCGAAAATCTCTCTTTTAACCCCTCTTTAAAAATAATGTCCAATTCTTTATCTAGAGCAAAGATTTGAGAGATGGGTCCGGTAGAAATGGTTTGCCCTTTTTTCCAATATTTTAGAAATTGAAGAAAATCAAAATAAGTTCCGCGGTTTCGAACCTCTGCGGCTCGTTTTATTGCTTTTGGAGAAACCGAGAAGATTGCCAGTCCCGGCGGGGTAGCTAATGCTTTCTGAGTGCTTGCCAAACAAACATCTATTCCCCATTCATCAACCTCAACCGGGATACCAGCCAAAGAACTTACAGCGTCAACCAGAAACAAAGTATCAGGATAATCTTTTAGAACATGGGCAATATCTTCTAAGGGATTAGTGACACCAGAGGAGGTTTCATTGTGAGTTAGACAAACCGCATCAAAGGAATCTTTCTCTAAAGCTTTTTTAACCATCTCGGGCTTTATAGCTTTCCCCCACTCCACCTCAACCGAAACCGACTCTTTGCCATTGCTTTGGAAAATTTTTGCCCACTTCTCGGAGAATGCTCCGCAAACCAGGCTCAAAACTTTTTTCCCTTCACGTACTGTGTTTCTTGCACAAGCCTCCATAACCCCTAAGGCGGAAGAGCCCGAGAGAAAAACCGGATTCTTTGTATGCATCAACTTTTGAAGTTTTCCTGAAACTTCATTGTGAAGGTTTTGGAATTCTTTAGATCGGTGACCGATTACCGGATGAGCCATAGCTTCCAAGACTTCTTTTCTAACTTCGGTTGGTCCTGGTATGAAAAGTTTTTTTGGCATTTTTTATACTTTTTATTTTTTTATCTTTTTAAAATTTATAGCCTAAATTTTAACTGCCGCTGAATATCTTTTGCAAGTATTAATTTAAGAATAAGAACTGTTTTAAACAGTCCTTATTTACCCCGTTAGAGACAGATCGCCCCAAGGCGGTCGCCTGCCCCGTAGCTCCAAAGGATGGTATCGGGGTAGCCGCGCCTTTGGCGGGGCGGTTTCTAACGGGGTTTACCTAAAGCTTATTGAAGGATCTCTTATATTATTTTTTTAGTTTTCTTCTTATGAATGCCGGGACATCAAATTCATCCTCTTCGGAGAAACTGGCAATTTCTTCTTTTTCTTTTTCGGTATCCAAACTTACTCTTTTTGTGGGCCTCAAATCCTCTTCTTCTTCTCTTTCTATAACCTCTCCGGTTTTTAGGGGTCTTTCTTCAAAAGTCTCTTGCATGTGAAGATCGGTTACTGATTGATCTTTCTTGGCGTGCTTGCCGTCAAAACCGGTAGCAATAACTGTAATCTTTATCTCGCCTTGCATGCTCTCATCTATAACAGCACCAAAAAT
The DNA here is from genome assembly GCA_964482765.1 of uncultured Candidatus Saccharibacteria bacterium. Taxonomy (GTDB): domain Bacteria; phylum Patescibacteriota; class CPR2_A; order CG2-30-33-46; family CAYZYZ01; genus CAYZYZ01. Next base: position 12,970 of record CAYZYZ010000001.1, read on the forward strand.
GATATTTGCTTCTGGATCTGTGACTTCGGTTATGACTCTGGCGGCTTCATCTATCTCATGCATCCCTAGATCATAACCACCAGTGACATTAAACAATACTCCTTGGGCACCATCAATTGAAAGATCAAGTAACGGACTGTCTATGGCGGCTTTGGCAGCATCCACTGCTCTGTTATCACCTGAGGCAATGCCAATTCCCATCAAAGCCGAACCTGCCTCTGCCATAATTGATTTAACATCGGCGAAGTCGACATTAATCATACCGTGCATTGTTATCAAATCAGCAATACCCTGAACTCCTTGACGCAAAACATCATCTACAATCTTGAAAGCATCTAACATGGAGGTTTTTTTATCAACGATTTGTAAAACCCTGTCATTGGGTATGGTAATCAAAGTATCAACTTTTTCTCGCAAACCCATGAGCCCTGTCTCGGCAACTACTTTTCTTTTTTGCCCTTCAAAAGTAAAAGGTTTGGTAACAACGGCAACTGTTAAAGCACTAGCGTTTCTGGCTGCCTCCGCCACTATTGGACCGGCACCAGTTCCTGTTCCGCCGCCTAACCCATAAGTTACAAAAACCATATCAGCACCTGCTAAAGATTCGGCAATCTCTTCCTTGCCATCTTCTCCTGCCCTTCTGCCGATTTCGGGGTCTGAACCAGCTCCTAAACCTCTGGTTATATCCTTACCGATGTGAATTTTAGTTGACGCTTCTGAAAAGTGCAAAGCTTGGGAGTCTGTGTTAATAGAAATAAATTCAACTCCTTTGAGTTTGGAGCTTATCATTCTATTAACTGCTTGAGATCCGCCCCCTCCAACACCAACCACTTTAATTCTTGCAAAAGTTTCGATGTCTGGTTTAACTTCCATTTTGTTTACCTCCAATTTGCCCAGTTAGATAACTTTGTATCTAATGGGCTGTCTAAAGATATGAACAAGATTATTGTTCAAGCTAATTTTTGTTAATTTGTAAATAAAAATTTATAGTTAATTTTTTTGTTCAAATATCAATTTAACAAAAGTATAACAGAAAAAAAACAATTGGCAAGTCTTTTTTACCTCGTTAGAAAATAGCTACTTAATCTCTCTACAATCTCTTACTATACAAGCTTTCTAACGGGGTTTGCCAATTATTTTTAGAAATTTTGCCTAAGGAAGGAAGTTTTTAAACCACTTCTTCACGTTTTTAAGTGTCCCGCCCAACTGGACATCTTTTATAGATTTTAATAATGACTTACTAGTTCCTCCTTGTTCAAACGCCCAGGCAACAAGCCCTAAGGGCACAGCATATGAGGGATCGTCTACTCTATCGACAATTCCTTGGATGTTTCTCGGAAAACCAATTTGGGCAGGAAGATTCAGCTCTTCTTTAGCAAAATCAACGATACCAGGAAGTTTAGCGCCTCCGCCGGTCAAAATTACACCTCCTGGCAAGAGGTTTCCTTTTTTTATCTTATTTAATTCTTTTCTTATTAAAGAAAAAGTTTCGCTTAATCTTGCCTCAATTATTTCCACCACATCTAATCTTTTTACTTTTGTATCTTCTATTTTAGAAAAACCCGAAAGATCTATCTCGTCCTTTTTGTCGATATCCTTTTTCAATGCTGTGCCGTATTCTAATTTTACTCTTTCGGCAATATCAACTGAGGTTCTTAATCCGATGGCTATATCGTTGGTTATGTGATTGGCGCCAACCGGTAACACTTTGCTACCTATTATATTACCTTCCTCAAATGCCGCTATACTTGTTGTGCCTCCGCCCAGATCAATTAGAGCACATCCCAACTCTTTCTGTCTTTTGGACAAAACAGACATACTACAAGCTACAGGAACAGCAACTATTCTCTCCACTTCAACGCCGGCTTGGTCAACGCACTTGTTTAAATTCCTAATAACAGGGATGGAGCCGTGAATGATGTGTGTTACAACCTCAAGTCTTATTCCACTCATACCGACTGGGTCTTTAATCCCTTCCTGATCATCAACCGTGAAGGTCTGAGGAATTACGTGGAGTATCTCCCTATTTGGCGGGAAAGAGACTGCTGAGGCTGCCTCTATGGTTCTTTCTTCATCTTCGGCTGTTATCTCGCCTTCTTTTGAGGCAATTGCAACTGCTCCTTTGTTTTCTATAGATTCTAAATGGGGGCCGCCAGCAGAAATTGTAACCCTAAAAATCCTAATTCCAGACATTCTCTCTGCCTTTTCTAGGGCTGCACTTATACTAGTAACTGTCTCCTCAACATCAATCACAACACCCCTTCTTAAACCTTTGGTCGGCGAAGAACCTACTCCTATTACTTCTATTTTAGAATCATTGCCGCTCTTTCTGGCGACAACAGCACAGATTTTCGTCGTACCTATATCTAATCCTACTGCCAAATTAGCTTGCCTCAATTATTCTCCTTTAAAAAATTAATATTCTAAAAATTATTATAAAAACAAATCCTGCACCTTTCAATAAGATGTTGTATTATGACAAGATAACTTATGCGATTTCATGGAAAGAATCATAAACCCCACATAACCCAGGAAGCCCCGGTTTTCAGACCGGTGATGAATGGAAAGGTCTTTCAAAAAACAAAATCAATCCCTACACTTCAAGGCGGGGATATACGGGGTTTACTGCAAATTCCTTAAAATGTACGGCGTAAAAATCAAGAGTCCGACAATAAAACTTCCCAAAGCAGCAATAAAAACCGCGGCGGCGGACAAGTCTTTAATAATCATTACTTTACCATTTCTTTCTGGATAAAGTAAATCTATCAAGTCCTCAATAACCGTATTTAGGATCTCTAAACTTATAACTAAAGATATTGAAATAGCAATAGCCACCCATTCTATCAACATAATACCAAAGATTATTCCCAAAAGAACAGCCAAAAGAGCTGCCCCAAAATGGATTTTTATGTTTCTCTCTTTCACAAAAAACTTAAATCCTGTCCAAGCATATGAAAAACTCTTTTTAATTTTTCTAAATATCATTTAAAACTCCTATTAATTTTTCCTCCTCTTTCTTCATAATCTTCTCATCTCTTTGTGAATTATGGGTGTAAGATAAAAGATGAAGAAAAGAATGCGCCAAGTTTTTTTTGATCTCTGCTTTAAAATCCTTTTTTTCTTTTTTTATTTTCTCAATATTTATTATTATATCACCTAAAAACAATTCTTCCTCCGGGGTGATAAATTTGGAAGAACTAAGTAAAGGAAAAGAAAGAATAGAAGTGATCCTGTTTTTGCCTCTAAACATTTTATTGATTTCTTTTATTGTTTTGTTGCCCACTACCACCAAAGAAACAACCACTCTCTTTTGAATTTTTTCTGCTTTTATTAATCTTTCTAAAATTTCTCTAAGTAACTTTTCGTCGGTTTTAAATTTGTCGGCGAATATTATGTTAATCTTATTTTTTAACATCCGGGTACTCAATCCTTTTATGATACATAGTCCTTAAAACATCAATAAATGATCCTTTTAAGGTCCCTATCTCTTTTAAGGTAAGCTCTGATTTATCTAGCTGACCTGTCTTGAGTTTGGAGTCTACAACCTCGAAAACTAGTTCTTTGATGCTGTCACCTGTAAGATGGGGTTCTGAACGGGCTTTCGCTTCTATTGAGTCAGCCAGCATTAGGATAGCGGCTTCTCTTGTTTGAGGCAAAGGTCCTTCATAATGAAACTTTGAAAGATCAATGTCCAATTTTTGCTCCTTGGCTTTTGACAAAAAATAGAATACCTCAGAAGTCCCATGGTGGCTTTCTATAAAATGAATAATTTCTTTGGGGAGCTTTTCTTTCTTAGCTAGCTCGACCCCTCCCAAAACATGGTCCTTAATAAGTGAAGCGCTCTTTTCAGGATCTTTTAGCTTGTCGTGGATATTATATCTCTTTTGATTCTCAATAAAATAAGAAGGATTTATTGTTTTTCCGATGTCGTGATAGAAAGCCCCGACCCTTACAAGGAAAGTGTTGGCACCTATGCTTTGGGCGGCTTTCTCTGCCAGGTTGGAAACTAGTATGCTGTGGTGGTATGTTCCCGGCGCCTTTAAAGACAAATCCTTCAAAAGTGATTGGTTAGGATTCTCAAGCTCTAAAAGCTCCAGAATGGTAGTAATCTTAAAAACATTGCCCCAAAACAACAAGGTACCAATTATCAGAACAACTGAGCCGAGTCCGTAAATTGAAGCAGCTCCCAGCAAAACGGAAATTGTTCTGGGAGAAAAACTTCCCGCTATTAAATGAAAGGTCGTGGCAACAAAAAAATTGAAAGCCGCCAAGAAAATACCAATTCTAAAAATGTCTTCCAATCTGTTAACAAATTTTATACTGTAAACACCGACCAGAGAGGTTATAAGATATATTACCGAAAGCTCTAAAGAGCCTGATATAACTCCCAAAAAAGAAGAAATAATTATGGCTGAAAATACTGCTACCTCAGAAGAGATAAGAATTGAAACAAGTAAAACAGAAGCGGCTACAGGAATAACGTAAGCCATTATTGGTTTTAAAGGAGCAAGTACTTGAAATCCCAGGACCGTTAACAAAAAGAATGTGAGAAAAATATAAAAAGCTTTAAGACGAGAAAATGGGGTCACAGACTGAGGAGGAACAAAAAAATATTTAAAGTAGAAAACCGCCATAAGAACTACAATTAAAGAAAAAGTGATGATTCCGAAGGTTTTGGGATTAAAGAATTCTCTCGTCTTTAAACCCACTGCCTCAAGTTTCTCCAAATCCAGTTTATCAATTACTTTGCCAGAGTTAACTATAACCTCGTCTTTGGCTAAAAGTAGCGACACGGGCTCGGTCTCAGCCTTTGTTTTCTCAGCCTCCTTGTCGGTCTCATTTTTTGAAAATATGTAGTTGGAAATGAGAAGTGAAGAAACCAATTCCTTAATGGCGGTACGATTTTTTTCTGTGAACTGCCCCGGAATCTTTTTTTCTATGCTTTCGGAGGGAAACTTCTCATCGTTTCTGATTTTTTCTTTTTCCTGAAGCTCTGTCAAAACTTTCAAGACCTCTGATTTTATCATCTGCCAATCCTCAACTCCCATCTCACCAATGTAAGACGAAATCTCATCTGACAAATTGAGGTTGTAAGCTGAGGCAATCTGACTTGCCTTATCTTGAGGATTTGCCTCTCTTATAGTATCTATTTTCTTGAAAACCTCTTCTGTCTTGCTCTTTTGCTGAACCTCTATACTGGGATCGAATTTATATACCTTTTCCACTTTTTCAGCTGCTTTTGCCTGAGCTTCTTCTGTCTTAGTAATGCTTTTGAAATAAACTGTTCTGGGAGATTTTATGGTTTTGTCTGAAACCATGCCCTCAACAAGTTCGGTCTTGGGAGTAAATATAAAAGATATAGTAAAAATATTTAAAAAGATAAACAAAATCAAAGCCCCGGCAAAGAAACCGGGTATCTCTTTAAAAGGCGCTTTATTTTTTTGAGTCTCCATAGTTAACTTAAAAGTTCTTGAACCTTTTTGGAAACAACACTACCCTCAACCCTACCTTTGAGGCGAGGCATGAGCTTACTCATCACCTTACCTATGTCTTGAGGACCGCTGGCTCCAACTTTTAGAATCACTTCTTTTATCACTTGGGCAAGCTCCTCCTCGCTAATCTGCTCCGGAAGATACTTTTCTAGAATCTCCTTCTCTTTATTTTCTTTTTCTTGAAGCTCCACTCTTCCAGCTTTCTCATAAATATCTCGAGCCTCTTTTCTTTTTTTGATCTCTTTGAAAATCAAATCCTGGAGTTCTTTTTCTTTCAACTTGCCCCTCTTTTCTATCTCTTTGTTTTTAATAACAGACTTTAAGAGACGCAACGTTGATACTGTTTCTTCGTCTTTGGATTTTAGAGCTTTTTTAAAGTCTTCTTCGATTTTGGCAAAAGTTGACATTATTTTTTTCCTTTTTTAAATACTTCTTTTCTTAGCTCCTTAATTTTTGCTTTTCTTATAGCCTCAACTCTTCTTCTGGTTTTGCTTAAAGATCTTTTAAAGAATTGATTTCGCCGAGCCTGTGATAGTTTTCCGCTTTGCAATACTTTTCTGTTGAAACGCCTGAAAAGATTTTCAAAAGACTCATTCTCTTTCTTGGTTACTTCTTGCAAGTTAATACCTCCTCTCTATTATGCCTCTGGACCTAGTTTACCGCCTCCTAGAAGATGAAGATGGATGTGATCTAAAATAACAGCTCCGGCATTCGGACCAACGTTAAATGTTAGTCGGTAGCCGTCTTTTATTAATCCTTTCTTTTCGGCAATCTTTTTAGCAACTAAAATTAGTTTGCCAACTAAAAGCAAATCTTCTTCAGAAATATCTGCCGCTGACTTTATTCGGTGTTCTTTGGGAACAATAAGAATGTGAATCGGCGCTCTAGGTTTTATGTCTCGGAAAGCAACAATCTTTTGGTCTTCATACTCTATATCTGCCGGCACTTCTTTTTTTATAATTTTACAAAAAATACACTCCATCTCTTTTCCTATATAGATTAAATTTTAGCAAACATAATTTTAGCAGAAAAATAGCTAAGTGTAAAACCCCATATATCCCCAGCCTTCACCCCATTAGAAAAACGAAATATCAATCTATCGTTCCAATTGTAAAACAAAGGGATGATTTCTAACGGGATGAACCCAGGGCTTTCGGGATTATACGGGGTAAAACCTTTAATTTCCTTCCCAATTTCCTCTTTACAAAAGTATTGACAAATTTCAAAAAGCTTGCTATACTATCCCCTTTATAAAAAATAGGCTATTAGCGCCTATTTTTTATTTTTGGGGAAATTTTCCCCAAAAAGGAGGTTTACCCCGTTAGATGGTTAGTTTTATCTAACGGGGTTTAGGAGAATTTATGAGTAGAATAAGAATTTTAGCCTTAATACTTCTAATTTTAGGAACAAGCTTCTTGAACGAGGTCAAGGCTCAAGAACAGCCTCAATTTGAGATCCCTCTAAGAGAGGATAAAATCGAGAGGTTAGCTTCAATTAAAGCTCAAGAAACAGAAAAAGAGCCTGTTTTGGAGAATTTACAGACTCTCCAGATTCAGCGTGAACAGAATGAAGCCAAAACAATCGATGAAGCTAATATCCAGAAACTTTTAGCTAGCAGCTTTAAGGCTGATTTCTATGATGTATACAAAAATGCAGCCTCCCAATACGGGCTGGAGTGGCAGATACTGGCAGCTGTTCATAAGGTTGAAACTGGTCAAAGCGGAGACACGGGAAGAAAAAGCTCTCAAGTTGCAACCGGACCAATGCAGTTTATTCCCTCTACTTTTAGGGCTTATGGTGTTGACGGCAACGGAGATGGCATAAAAGACATTAATAATGTCCATGATACCATATTCTCGGCAGCCAATTATCTTAGGGCCAATGTAAAAGGAGGCGACATAACTCCGGCGCTGTTTCGCTATAACCACAGCTCAAGCTATGTGAATAAAGTCAAAAATCTTGCCTCCTTATTGAAATAAACAAAACCCCGCACCCTTTCTGGTGCGGGGTAGAATTATCGCTGCAGAAGAAATACCGACCCTTCTATTCAAGTTTTTAGCTCCTGCCTAAGCCTCAACTTAAACAGCGACAGCTAAATAATTTTTGTTTTTTTATCGGGAGCTTCTGCAACTGAGTAACTCCGTTTATAATTTAAAACTATTTTTAAATTTTGTCTGTGATTTAAATCACTTTTTTTAGTGGATAACTTAAAAACGTATTTTAGATAAATTCTTTAATCTTATCTGTATTTAAAATTATGCGCCTATCTTTTGCCAGATTGATGAAAGAAAGCTTACGCAGTTTCTTTAGGATTTTTGTTGCCGTCTCTCTAGAAGTTCCGATCATATCTGCAAACTCTTCATGAGTTAAACGAACACCTATCTTTACCCCATTGTTTCCCAGTCTTGTACCAACCTTTCTGCTTAACCTCAAAAGTTCATTTATGGCTCTGATGGTGGCGTTATGCAAAGCTAAATCTCGTATCCTGCTATCAGCCTCATTCAACTTTTTAGCAAGCTCTCTTATAACGTTCAAAGCCACTTTCGGATACTTTGAAATAACCTCGAAAAAATCTTCCTTTCCCATTTTATAAATTTTTGTTTCTTCTCCTGCTACCGCAAAATCGGTCATCCTAATCGAAGGATCAGACACCAAAGAAAAGTTAAAAAAACATCACCGGGCTTTAGAATGTCAATTATTATTTTCTTGCCCTCAGCTGACAGCTCGTAGAGCAAAACCTCGCCCGAATCAACCATATAAAAATTTTCGAAATCTTCATACGGCGTAAATATCGTTTCTCCCCTTTCATGCTTTTCTTCTTTAAAAAAAGAAACTACATCGCTTCTCTCTTTTTCGTCGAGGTCTTTAAATATGTTTATGCACTGTACACATATGTAGTTTGACATCTGGCTCTCCGGATAAATTTGGGGATTAAATTATATTAAAAAATAAACCCTTTTTCAAGGGTTTACCCCGTTAGATCCCTACGGGATCCCGTAGGGATAAATCGTATAGTGGGGGATTGCTATCCCGATTACCTTAGTATATTTTATCAGATGAAGTAATCATTGTAGCAGTTCTTGAAGGGTTTATTACCAAAAAGAAAATGTTAGAAGTTGGAATTTTCTCTTGGCAGACGCTTCTTTATTTCGTCTACCACATTTTCAACGCTCACAACTTCCTGCATGCCTCCGCTCATATCCCTAATAATTACTGTACCGTCCAGAACCTCTTTGTGTCCCAAAATAAGCGCCAACGGAACTTTTAATTTATCAACCAGCTTAAGCTGAGATTTTATGCTCTCTTTTCCCAAAGCGGATGTTACCTTGAATCCTTCTTCCCTGAGCTCTTCGGTTAAATTAAGGCTCTTCTTCTTTGCCAGCTTGCCTAGCTGAACTATGAAAATATCAGGTATATCTCTTATGGGGATTTTTACTTCATTTTCTTTTAAGAGATCTATAATTCTCTCAATACCCAAGGCAAATCCAATAGCAGGAGTCGGCTTTCCGCCAAACATGGAAATCAAATCATCATATCTTCCGCCGCCGCCCAGCGACACCTGCGAAGGGTCTTTTATCTTTTCATCCTGAGGCCAAATCTCAAAAACCGTCCTAGTGTAATAATCCAACCCTCTAACCAAATAAGTATTTAACTCATAAGGAATCCCCAGCTCGTCGAGATATTCCAAAACCTCTCTAAAGTGATTCTGATCTTCGCTGTCGAGATAATCTATAATCTGCGGAGCGCCGGCTTTGTATTCTTGGCAAGCCGGCTCTTTACAATCTAAGAGTCTTAAAGGATTCTTGTTGTATCTCCTCTTGCAGTCCGGACAGAGATGCCTCAAAACAGGTTTGTAATAGCTTATGAGTTTTTTTATAAATTTCCCTCGACACTTGGAGCAACCAATAGAGTTAATCTGAATTGAAAAATCTTTAATCTTGAAACTTCTTACGAGTCTTGAAACTAGAGAAATTAGTTGAGCATCTAAAATGGGGTCCATCTCTCCCAAAATTTCAAAACCGAGCTGGTGGAACTGTCGGTATCTTCCTTTTTGGGGGCGGTCATAACGAAACATCGGACCTATATAATAAAGCTGGACCGGCTGAGGCAGCGACTGCATACCGTGTTCGATGTATGAACGAGCAATAGAAGCGGTACTCTCTGGTCTTAAAACCAATCTCTCTTTATCTTCTTTCTCATCGCCCCCTTTGCCCCTTTCTACCTTGAACATCTCTTTTTCTATTATGTCTGTCTCTCGACCTATGGAGTGTTCAAAAAGAAGAGCCTTTTCAACTATTGGCGTCTCGATTTCCAAAAAACCGGCAGACTTGGCGATTCTTAGAAAATTATTTTCTATAAACTGCCAGTATTTTTGATCTTCGGGAAGAATGTCGTGCATTCCCCTAATGGTTTGTATCTGATTTTTCGCCATACTATTTTTTCTAACTTGATTTTAAATTTAACACATAAAGGCAAAAAATTCAAAAATCCACTTCTCAGGAAATAAGAAAAAAGGCAAAAAATTAAAAATGTCTAATTACTAATTTCTAATCAACAACCAATTTTTCAATGTCCAATGCCTGAAATTATTTGGTTATTTTGTCATTGGGATTTAATTAGAAATTAGAGCAATTAGGAATTAGTTATTAAAACTGTCTAATATCTGATTACTTGTTCACTGTTAACTGTTAACTGTTTACTGTTAACTGTTTACTGTCTTATAATAGACCTATGAATGAATTACGAACTTGTCCTATCACCGGCAGAAAGGTAATAATCGCCAAAAGGAGAGCGAAAAGATTTAGAGATGTCAGAGGACCTAAATCTTTTGCCTCAACTAGCAAAAAGGACTGTCCCTTTTGCTATGGAAAAAATTTAAAGGTTAAAGAAACTTTCAGAATCGACTGGCACTTGATTGACAAATACAACTGGGACTTAAGAGGATTTTTGAATCTTTCCCCCTATCTTGAAAAAAAGAATATCAGATTAAGGAAACATGGCGATAGTCTATTTAAAATTACCCTTCCTTATGGATCAGCTGAGATTTTGATAGAAAACCGTGAACACTCCAAAAAACTGGCAGATATGAGCGAGATCGAATTGGAAGAAATTTTTATAGCCTACAAGAATAGATACGAAGACTTGATGAAAGAGTGGAAAGAGGTTTTAATTTTCAGAAATTACGGATTTTTTGCTGGGCAGAGCATCACCCATCCGCATACCCAGATAGTAGCATTGGGCGATGAGAGTTTCAATGTTAAAAGAGAAAAAGACATAGCCCTACATTATTATAACAAGAAAAGGAAATGCTTAATTTGCAATTTTATTAAAAAAGAGCAAGGAAAAAAAGAGAGGATTATCTTTGAAAATGAAGATTTTATAGCCTTGGCTTCTTGGGCACCAGTATTTCCTTATGAGCTTTTAATCATACCTAAGAAACACCAAAATAACATTTTAGATATCTCTTTGGACTCAATGTCTTGCTTTGGAAAAATTTTTAAAGATGTCTTTAAGGCGCTGGATGAAAAATTATTTGATCCCTCTTACAATTATTATCTTAGAAATTATGAACCTCAAGACAAAAAAGAGGAAAAATCTCTGCACTGGTTTATTAGAGTTATGCCTCGCGGCATATCAATACCTGCCGGTTTTGAGTTAGGAACCGGAATTGAATCGGTCAATGTGATTCCGCCGGAAGATGCGGCAAAATTTTTAAAGTCAGAAGCTAAAAAATAAATCCCACACTAACTTTGCCCTCAACTTTAGGGACGGCACGCCCCGATGGCCATCGGGGACCCTATTCGGGTCAGTGCCGCAGCCTGTTGACTAATTTTCTTATTAATTTTGCGTAATTCTTGGTTAAGAAACGCGAAGTTAGTGCGGGATAAAAATATAAACCCCGTTAGAAATACGAGATATTAAATATCTATCACTCCAGCTAAAAAAAGATTTCTAACGAGGTAAAATTATATCTTTTTTACTAACCTTACCCCAGAAAGGCTGGGTATTTTTTCTAAAGCGTTTTTTAGCTGCTGTTTATTATTTATCCTTAAATTAGCAATGATCTTGGAAAATTTACCAGTCTTAAAATTAACATTCTTTATGCCTATCTTCAACTCATCCAAAAGTTCTGTTAAATCTTTCAAGATGTTAGAATCTTTTTCAGCCTCAATATATACCGGCACTTCCCAGAACTCGTCTACCACCCAACTTACATTTATAAATCTTCTCTCATCTTCCTTTTTTATATTGGAACAGGTTTTTTTGTGAACCGTGAGTCCCTTCCCTCTGGTTATGAAACCTATTATTTTATCGGGCGGCTTGGGCTTGCAACAGAAAGCAAAGTTTATTAGAAAATTTTCCTCACCTTGAACTACTACCTTAGGTCTTATTTTGGGCTTGGCTAGAAATGGAAAAAATCGCTTCAGGAAGCCTCTTTTTTTGATGTCGATTTTCTCCTCGCTCAAAAACAACCCCGAAACTATCTGTTTCGGGCTAAGATATCCCCTCCCGATAGCTACCAGAACTGCTTCCAGGTCTTTATAGGGCTGTTTGGTTTTTAAAAGATACTCCTCCAGTTCTTTCTGGCGTATTTTCTCTACTGACTTTCCTATTTTCTTGAGCTCTTCTCCTAAAAGCTCTTTTCCCAACGAGAGATCTTGCCCTCTGTCTTTTCCTTTAAACCATCTTCTAATCGAAGAAAGTGCTAGAGAGGTTTTAACAAACCTTAACCAATCCCTTGAGGGTCCTAAGATTTTTTTAGAAGTCAAAATCTCCACCATGTCGCCATTCTGCAAAGAAGTATTTAGAGGAACGATTTTCCCATTCACTTTGGCACCAATACAGCTATTTCCTATCTGAGTATGAATCAAATAAGCAAAATCAACCGGCGTTGCTCCTTCGGGTAAGTCCAGCGCTTCTCCCTTTGGGGTAAATACAAATATCCTGTCTTTAAAAACATCTATCTTCAAACCCTCCATGAAGGCAGAGGCTTCCAGATCTTTTTGCCAATCAATCAACTGCTTTATCCAATCCAACTTCTTACCAATAATTTTCGACTCCTTTTCCAACTCATAAAGATGGTGACCGGCTATTCCCCATTCAGCTTCCTCATGCATCTTCTTGGTTCTAATCTGAATTTCTAATATTTTTCCTTCCAGGCAAATTACGGTTGTATGAAGAGATCTGTATCCATTGGGTTTAGAAACTGCTATATAGTCTTTTATCCTTTTAATAAGGGGCTTCCAATCTTCATGCACAATACCCAACACTTTGTAACAATCACTTACAGTATCTACAATAATTCTTACAGCAACCACATCATAGATCTTGGAAAAATCATCATTGTATCTTTTTAACTTGAGATAGAGACTCCAAAGATGCTTTACCCTTCCTTCAACCGCTGCTTTAATGTTAGTTTTTTTGAGTTTGTTTTTTAACTCTTCTATTACCATCTTTATATAGTCCCTCTTTACTTTCTCTTCCTCTTCCAGCAAAAAAGAGACTCTCTTGAATTCTTTGGGAAGGTAATACTTAAAGCTCAAGTCTTCCAAAATTCCCTTCATTTCACCCATGCCTAACCTAGATGCTAAAGGTGCATATACTTCTATAGTCTCGGCAGCAATTTTTTTTCTTTTCTGAGGAGACAAAGCGCTTAGTGTTTGAATGTTATGAAGTCGGTCGGCTAACTTTACAATAACCACTCTCAAATCCTTTGCCATAATTACCAAAAGCTTCCTCAGGTCTTCGACTCTCCCTCTTTTACCGAAATATTTAACGCCCCCTAAACGCGTAACCCCTTCTACGATTCTGTTTATCTCCTCACCGAACTCCTTTTTGATTTCTCCTGGATCACATTTGGTATCCTCGGGGACATCATGAAGAAGTCCGGCGGCGATGGTGGAAGCATCCATCCTAAGCTCCGCCAGGTAGTAAGCTACATATAGAGAATGGACAATATAAGGATCACCAGTTAGCCTCTTTTGTCCATGGTGCCATTTTTCAGCAAATGCGTAAGCTTTTTCTATCAGTTCCTCATCGTCTTTTGTTATCTTGGATTTCTCCCGGGCTTTCTTTAAAACAATCTCAATTATCGGTTTTATATTTGTTAAAAGCTGCATGCTTTTATTTTCTCCTTTTTGAAGCCTTTAAGTCTAAAATCTCTAATTGAACGGTGGAAACCCCGAGATAAAAATTCTCGCCCAATTTAAAGATAAAGTCAACGTATCCTTCGATTTCAAACTCGTTCTCCAGATCCCCCCTATTGAAAGCTATAGCGTTCATTCTTTTGCAATTTTTCAAGAACCTAATTTTTAAGTGATCGTTCAAACCCACGTGGCGTTTTTCTAAAATTTTAGCCCTCCTGATCAAAAAAACAGGATCAGGATTAGAAGCCCCAAAAGGCTCCAGCATTTTGAGGTTTTTATAAAATTCGTGATTTAAATCCTCTGTGTTTATCTCTAAATCAACTGGTATTATCTTCCTGATTTCTTTTATCTTCCTGGAGGCTATCTCGGTAAGCTCTCGAACAATCTCTTCATGATTCTCTGTCTCGTAAATGAAACCAGCTGCCTCCTTGTGACCACCAACCTTTTTGAATAAATGACTTAATTTCTCTAAGGCTTTTACAATATTAAAACCTTGATAGCTTCTTGCGGAACCCTTAGAAAGCTCTCCCTTGTTTTCTATCACCAAAGCCGGCCTTTGATATTCTTCAGCCAATCTTCCGGCTACAATTCCGGAAATAGCTGATGGCCAGTTCTCTTTTGCCAAAATTATTATCTTCTGGCTGGGGCTTAAGAAACCGAACTCTCCCTTGGCTTCTCTTAAAACCCTGTCGGTTTCTTCCCGTCTCTTTTTATTAAGTTGTTCGATTTTGTTTATCAGCTTAAAAGCCTCGATCCTAGAACGGGTAATTAAAAGCATAAACGCCCAATTGGCGTGGTCCATTCTGCCAGCGGCATTCAGTCTGGGCGCCAAATAAAAAGCGATATCATTCTCCTTTCCGTTTCTTATTGTTTTTTTAAGCTCTAAAATTCCTATTCTTCTTGTTTTTTTAAAGACAAGCATTCCGAACTTGACAAGTATTCGGTTCTCGCTTATTAAAGGAACACAATCCCCAATAGTACCGATAACGACCAAGTCTAAAAGCCATTTTAGGAATGTTTCGCTTTTGTGGATATCCTTCAGGAGCCCTTGGGATAATTTAAAAGCCACACCTACGCCGGCTAATTGCTTAAAAGGATATTTGCAGTTCTCTTGCTTAGGATTTATAACCGCCAATGACCTGGGTACTAAATCTTTGGGTCTATTTTTGATTTTTGATTTTTTCCGCCAAAGGTGGACCCGCCTCTGGCGGGGATTTTTGATTTTCCTTGGTACCTCGTGGTGATCTGTAATAATAACATCCATTCCCAGTTTTTTGGCTTCCTCTACCTCTTTTATATTTCTTATTCCACAATCAATAGTTATCAAAAGCTTAATCTTTTTCTTGGCAATTTTTTTTATTGCTTCAGAATTTAAGCCATATCCTTCTTTATCACGATGAGGAATATAGGTAACAACCTCTTGACCCAAAAAATTAAAAACTTCATACAGCAAAGCAGTAGCAGTGACACCGTCAGCATCATAATCACCAAAAATCGCTATTTTCTCTTTATTCTTTAGGGCTTTTTTGATACGTAGGACAGCCTTTTTTAAATCTTTCATTAAAAAAGGGTCAAAAAGATTTTCATAAGAAGGGTCTAGGAATTCTTCAATCTTTTTTTCTTTCTCTTTTTTCAAGTCTCTAATGCTAAAAATTTCTCTATTATAAAGAAGCTGAAGGATAACCTCGGGAATCTGCTGATGTTCTTTAATAATTTTTTTCGGTAATGGTTTTTGGACTTTCCACTCTTTTGATAACTCTCTTACCATTATTTCCTCGATAAGTATTTCTAGTATAACACAAAAAATTCCTTTGTTTTAAAAAGGAATTTTAAATAACTAATGGGGTTAATTTAACGGGGTAAACCCCGTTAGAAACCGCCCCGCCAAAGGCGCGGCTACGACCGCCTTGGGGCGATCTGTTTCTAACGGGGTAAATGTCTAAAAAATATTTAGTAATTTGGCCATTAAGATTTTCCGCCAAGGGCGGATCTCCTCCAGAGGCGGATGAGCCTTTGGCTCAAGCCTTGGACTGAGATTAGAAATTAAAAATTAGAGCTTAGAAATTTTTTTCTGTGCTCTCTTGTCGTCCCAGTTTTTCCAAACAACTAAAAATGGGCTGGCTATGAATACTGATGAATAGGTTCCGGTAATTAATCCCAAAAGCAAAGCTAAAACAAAAGTTTTTATTGTTTCGCCGCCTATTAAAAATAGAGCTAAAACTACCAAAATTATTACCAGCGAAGTATTTATTGAACGGGCAATCATCTCCAAAACGCTATCATTTACAATCTCCTCAAAGTCCTCTTTTTCGGAACGTTTTAAATTTTCCTTTATTCGGTCGAAAATAACTATGGTGTCATGAACAGAAAAGCTTATTACAGTTAAAAGGGCAGTCACAAACAGACTGTCAATCTCTGTTTTGAACAAAAGACCTAAAATAGAAAATATTCCAACAACAAACAATACATCATGAAGAATGGCCAAAACAGCGCAAACTCCATATTTCCAGGAAGCAACCGGCTTCGAAACTTTCCTAAAAGACCAACCTACATAAAGAATAATCAACAAAGAAGCAAGAGCGATTGAAATATAAGCCTTCTCTGTAATATCTCTTGAAACTGTTGCTCCAATGGTTTCAAATTTAAGCTCTTTAACTTCTTTGCTGGCATTAATATTTTTAAACTCATCAAGTATTTTTTTATGGTCTTCCTCTTTTAAAACTTTGGTTTTGATTTTTAATTTCAAACCGTCTTTATCTATAGAAATAACATCAGCTTTAAAATTATTAAGCACCTCTTTAACTTTCTCTTTATCTTCTATTCCTTCAATCTCCCAAAAGCTTCCTCCGGTAAAATCAAGACCCGTTTTTAGTCCCCTAAAAGCTATTCCTAAAACACTAAGGACAAAAAAGATTCCCCAGATTGTAAACCAGATTTTTCTTTTTCCGATTATGTTCACAACTTTTCTCCTTTAATATCTTTCTCTTTAATCCCTAAAAGGATACTAAGGTATTTTTTGTTTCTTATGAAACTTCTGGTTGCCAAAAATTTAAGAACAGGACCGGAAACTAAAACTACGGTCAATAAACTGATAACCACTCCTATCGCCAGGGTGATACCGAAGCCTTTAATAAGCCCAGTTCCCAAGTAATAGACTATGAAAGCCAGAATTAAGCTCGCCATATTGGAGTCGAAAATACTGTTCCAAGCGCCTTTGTATCCCATGTCTATTGCTGTCTCTATTGGTTTGCCTTTTCTTAACTCTTCTCTAATTCTTTCCAAAATAAGAACCGAGGCTTCGGCGGCGGCACCGGTTGAAAGAATAAAACCAGCGATCCCAGCCAAGGTTAAAGTTACTGAAAATAATTTAAATATTGTTAAAACTATCAGTGTATAAACAAACAGAGAGATTACTGTTATAAAGCCAAAGAAACGGTAAAAAGCTAAAAGGAAAATCATAACCGCAAAGAGACCGACAACAGCGGCAAGGAAACTATTGTTTATTGATTCTTCGCCCAAAGTGGCGCCAATGTTTTTCTGCTCAACAAGTTTCATTGGAACTGGCAAGGCTCCAGCATTAAGCTGAATAGCTAAATTTTTAGCTTCCTTTAAATCAAACTTTCCTGTGATTACACCTTTTCCGTTAGCTATCTCTGATTGAACAGTAGGTGCAGAAATAACTTGATTATCTAAAAAAATGGCAATTTGTTTTCCTATATTTCTTTTAGTAGCTTCAGCAAATTTTTTGGCGCCTTCGGAATTAAACTCTATGTCAATCTCTACATTGCCTTGTTCATCGCGATTCACCTCGGCTTTTTTGAATTCAGCGCCGGTTAATACCGGCTCCTTCTTCCAATTACCCTGAAGCGTCATCAACTGTCCGCCCTCAACATTCATTGGCTCCTGCTCTTTGAATTCCAACTGAGCGGTCTTGCCGATAAGATTTAAAGCCTCGTCTATATTTTGGATTCCCGGCAATTGAATTATAATCCTTAGCGAATTGCCAAAAGATTCGGGATAGATTACCGGTTCAGCCACTCCGAAAGCGTCTATTCTGTTTCTTATAACTGTAATGGCTTTATCCTGAGCTTCTGATTTATTCTTTTCTTTAGAAACATCAAGCTCATAAACCAGCTGCGTTCCACCTTGAAGGTCTAAACCTTTGTGAAGCTTTAACTCCTTTTTGTAATTGATGCCGATTATCTTTAGATTCAAATCCGGACCCTTTGGTAAAACGACCACAATCGAAATTACCACAATGAAAAGTAAAAAAACAAATTTGAATATTAAAGATTTTTTCATAATCTAAGAATTTATTATTTCCTTATTACCTTATTACCTTATCAACTTATTACCTACTTTTAGTAAGTATTTCCTTAACTTCCTTATCTTCTACCTGAGGAAAAAAGTCATAAAACTGACTGATGGCAAAAAACAATTCTGGTACCTCTAAAAAAATCAACTCATCAACCTCCCTTTTTATCCTTTCGGCCGTATCACGGGCTATAACAGGTGTTGCTAAAATTACTTTTTTTGCGCCTCTTGATTTTACAAAGCCAACGGCTTTTAAAGTTGTAAGACCGGTGGCTATCCCGTCATCCACTAAAATCATGGTCTTTCCTTTAAAATCTAGTTCCTCCTTGCCGCCTCTGTACTCCTTGATTCTTCTTTCTATCTCTTTCTTTTCTTTTTCTGCCTCCTTATTAAGATATTCGTCCTGAACCCCTGCCTCGGGATTTTTCAAAATCTTCCCATCTTGGTCAACAGCTCCGGCGGCAAATTCCGGATTGCCTGGGTAACCTATCTTTCTAACTACGGCGATATCAAGGGGAAGATTTAAAGATTTGGCAACTTCAAAACCCAAAACCACTCCTCCGCGAGGAATGGCTAAAATTACTGTATCTTCTTGGTCTTTGTATTTTTCTAAACTCTTGGCTAGTTTTTGCCCGGCTTCTATTCTATCTTGAAACATTTAATATTCCTTAAAATCTAAGAATTTTTAAGATTCACTTTGAAAAGAATTTTGTGTTCTGCGCCACTTTCTCTCAGCTCACTTTCCATAACATCAATGCTGGTGACAAGGAATTTTCTCAAAGAGATTTTTTTTGATAAATTGATTATTTTTTGGATGTTTTTTATTTCCCTTTTTGCTTTCCCAATAGTCAGATGAGGGGTAAATAACCTGTTGTCAGTTTTAAAATCATTCATCTCGAGCTGTTTTTTTAAATTATTTTCCAAATTTAGGAGATTCAGATTTTCTCCAGCGCCGAGCCATATTATTCTTGGCATATTTAAAGATGGGAAAAAACCAATATTTTCCAAGCTTAAATCAAACTTTTCTTGATTTTTAGCCAAAAGTTTAAGAATAGCGGTAATCCTGGCAATCTCTTCCTGGGATATCAAACCCAAAAAAGCTAAGGTTATGTGCGCATTTTGAGGATTTATCCATTTGGCATCTGGCTCTAAAGACTCTAACTTTTTTATGATTTCTGCCACTGACTTCTTTATATTTTCGGGGAAGTTAATTGCCACAAAAACTCTCTTTTTCATTAAAAACTCCTTTTAATCTTTTATAATTCTATCATAATTCAAGTATACCCTGTTAGATAATTCTTTATAAAATTATAACAGATTATTTACTAAATACATCTAACAGGGTATTATACATAACATAATACATCAGCGGACGGATATGGTAAAATTAAACTAATGAAAGAAAGCTACAATTATAAAAAATTGAGCAAAGGAAAAATGCAGTGTTTAACCTGCAGCCACTTTTGTGCACCACTAGAGGGAAAAAGAGGAAAATGCGGGGTTAGAGAAAATGTAGAAGGAAAGCTTTTTGCTTTAAATTATGGCAAGCTTATAGCCTCCAATATCGACCCAATTGAAAAGAAGCCGCTGTTCCATTTCTTGCCAGGAACTTTTTCTTACTCTATCTCCACAGTTGGCTGTAATCTTGCCTGCGATTTCTGCCAGAATTGGGATATATCTCAAAGCCCAAAGCCCAAAAATCCCATCATTGGTGAAGATGTAAAAGCGGAAACAGTTGTTAAGGAGGCTTTAAGAACCGGCTGCCAATCAATCTCTTACACCTACACTGAACCGACAATTTTTCTGGAATTCGCCCTAGACACTATGAAGATTGCCAAAAAGAAAGGGCTTTTTAATGTCTGGGTATCCAACGGCTTTATGTCACCCCAGACATTAAAACTCGTCATACCCTACCTTGATGCTGTAAATGTGGACTTGAAATCATTTTCGGAAAAATTTTACGAGAAAGTATGCAAAGCTCGGCTTGAGCCGGTTTTGGAAAACTTGAAAGAACTCTATAAGAAAAAAGTTCATTTAGAGGTTACCACTCTTATCATCCCGACTCTAAATGATTCCAAAGAAAATCTCCAAAATATTGCCCGTTTTATTAAAAAAGAACTAAGTCCTGAAGTGCCTTGGCACATCTCCAGATTTTTTCCTGCCTACCGTTTGTCCGACCTCCCCCCAACTGATGTCAAAAAAATTCACCAGGCTTATGAGATTGGCAAAAAAGAAGGCTTGAAGTTTGTTTATGCCGGAAACATTCCCGGCGACAGCATCGATGGCATTACCACCGAATCAACCTACTGCCCTAAGTGCGGAAAACTTGTTGCAGGACGGGCTGGTTTTGAAATTTATAACCTTAATTTAGACAAAAAGGGCAGATGTAAATATTGTAAAACTGATTTGAATATATTTACCCCACATAATCCCAGAAGTTGACTTCATTTTTGGAGAATAGCTATTGAAAGCTATAAGAATTATATCTTGCAATAGATCTAAACGCAGGGATATTACGGGGTTTACCCCGTATAATTCAGGGAACCCCGGACTTCAGGCCAGGGATATACGGGGTTTATAAAATAAGGAGTCTTATGTCTTTGGTGTTTGGAGTAATTTCTCCTCACCCGCCGATTATCATTCCGGAAATCGGCGGAAGTGAGACAGAAAAGGTTAAAAAAACCATAAAAGCTTTGGAAACTGCTGCCGAAGATTTGGCAACTAAAAATCCGGAAAAGCTTATAATAATCTCTCCCCATGAAGAACATGGCTTCCGGGTTCCGTTTTATTATTTAGGAAAAAAATTAAATCCGGCTTTGAAAATTGAAAAAATCTTGGTTACAAATCCTTCTTACGAATATTACTTTAATCTGGGGGAAAAATACAGAAAAAAGCTAGAACCAGAAAAAGAAAAAACCGCTATAATCGCTTCCGGCGACCTCTCCCATGTTTTAAAAGAAGAAGGACCTTATGGTTTCAATCCCGCCGGACCAAAATTAGACAAGATAATTGTCGAGGAAGTTAAAAATAACAATCCGCAAAATCTATTAAATATCGACCCCGCAATTTTAGAAGAAGGCGCTGAATGCGGACTTCGCTCAATTCTCTTTCTTATGGGTGCAATGAGTGAAGCCAAAACCGAGATCTTGTCATATGAAGGACCTTTCGGAGTTGGTTACTTAGTTGCCGAATTTGAGAACAGAAAATGAAAACAGATTATGTAAAAATCGCCCGGGAAGCAATTGAAGAATATATCAAAAGCAAAAAGGTAAAAGATTTCCCTGAGTATAAAAATGTTACTCAAAAATCAGGAGCTTTTGTTTCTATATATAAAAAAAGCAACAAGCGGCCAGAGATGAGCGATAAGAAATTGGAACTAAGGAGTTGTATTGGAACATTTTTACCTACTCAAAAGAATGTAATTTTAGAAATTATCAAGAATGCTATCTCGGCTGCTACAACTGATTATCGATTTAATCCAATAACTTTAGAGGAACTGCCGAATCTTTGCTACTCGGTTGATATTTTGAAGGCTCCTAAACTGGTTAAGAATATAAAAGAGCTCGATCCAAAAAAGTACGGAATTATTGTTAGGTGTGGCACCCGCACCGGACTCCTTCTTCCCGATCTTGACGACGTAGATAAAACTGAACAACAAATTTGGATAACCTGCCAAAAAGCCGGTATTGATCCTCGTAAAGAAAAAATCGAGCTTTATAAATTTCTTGTTGACCGATACAAGGAATAAACTATAAAATATCTAAATATGCTCTTTAACAAAGGGGTGATTTCCTTGAAGAGACTGTTTGGTAAATTCGCTAAAGATAACAAAAAAACCAAATCTTCTTTGAAAAAGACATTGAGGGAAGAGAAATGTTGGCTTGATGGGAAATACACGGATAAAAACACAAAGGAGTTTAAAAGAAAAAGGCTCGAAGGTAAAGTAACTATAGAGACTATAAACAATTCTGGTGTAATAGAAAAAAGGCTTGAATTTGTATTTCCCTATTCAGATCCCGAAGATAAAGATTACGTGGGACACTATGTACGAGAGATTTTTCAGCCAATATTTATGTATAAAAAAGAAGTTAACAGCAAAGATGAAAAAATGATTCATTACTCAAAAATGCTTAGCATGGAATGTATAACAATTAGCGCATTAAGTTTTGGCAGGTTTAGAATCATTGCTGAAGGAAAAAGTGATATCGAAATATCAAACCTTCTATCTCCCCATATAACAACCGAAAACTATCCTTGAATGAGGGGAAAGTCTCTAAAATAAAAAAGACTAACCCCTTATTTTTATATCTTATTTGCGATAAAATTAAAGTATGTATGCTGAAATTTCAACAAATGCGCCTGAGCTTTTTACATATAAAATCCCTAAAAGTCTTTTGCCTAAAATCAAAATTGGTCAGTTAGTAAAAATTTCTCTCGGCAAAAGAATAAATCAGGGAATAGTATTTGAAATTACCAAAAAGAAGCCTCGTTTTAGAACCAAAGATATTCTAGAAATAATTCATCCGGAACCATTGCTTTCTTCTTACCAGGTCAAGCTGGCAAATTGGCTCTCTTTATATTACTTTTCATCGATTTATCAGTCTTTAAAAAATATCAAGATTGACGGCTTGGAAAAAAGTTTAGAAAATCAGCCATTAAAGCCTAAACGCTTCTATACTCCAGTGTATAAGAGTAAAAAAGATTATAAATATAAAAGATTTATATTTTTTGGTGGAAATGAACTTTATCCAAAGATTGCTTCAAAATTCCTGAAGAATAAAAAACAGGTTTTAATCCTCTTCCCTGATAACTTCAGTTTGGAAAAATTCTTAAACAATAATCTGTTTAAATCTAAAAAAACCTCTGTTATTACAAGCAACCTCGCATCAAAAGAAAGGATTAAAGAGTGGTTTAGGATTAAAAACGAAGAAAGTAAACTGATTTTAGGAACAAGAACCGCAATATTCTCGCCCTTCAAAAATCTAGGGTTAATTATTTTGGATAAAGAATATGAGGATGGATACAAGCAGGAAAAAACGCCGAAATATGACTCAAAAGAAGTAGCTGAATTTTTACAAGAGCTTACTAACTGTACCTTGGTCCTGCAAACAGACATCCCGACCCTAGAAAATTACTACCGACTAAAAAATGAATACAGAATATTAAAATCCAAACTTTCAAAGAAACAAACCAAAATAATAATCGACGCCGAGCCTTTAAAGTTTTCTGTCTTAGGATCAAAAACCGAAAGCCTCATCAGGAAAAATCTTGAAGAAAAAAAACAAACAATTCTCTTTCTAAATAGAAAAGGTAGGGAGATTTTCGTATCCTGTACTGATTGCGGTTTCTCCCCCACCTGCCCTAATTGCGAGGTGCCATTTACAACCACCGCAAATTACTTAGTGTGCAACCACTGCGGACATAAAGAAGAAATTCATTTGACCTGTAGAAAATGCCAGAGTCCGCTCATCAAAAAAATTGGAATAGGCACTGAGAAACTCGAAGAGGAAGTTAAAAAAATATTTCCCGAAAAGAGGATTGAAAGAATTGATGAAACGACCAGAAAAACTCTAAACCCCATTAGAAATCCGCCTATTGTAAATGGCGGCAGTCGCCAGTGGCGACTTATTTCTAACGGGGTAAACAGAAAAAAAATAGAGCAAGCTGATATAATTATCGGCACCCAGATGATAAAGGGATTAGATTTTAAAAACACCGGGCTTTTGGTGTTCTTCTCAATCGACAATATGCTCAATCTTCCTTCGTATAAAGCTTTAGAGAATGCTCAAAAAATCATATCCTCACTAATTTCGAAATTACCGGAAAGGGCGCACGTTGTTATCAAAACTTCTAATCCTGAGAGTGAATTAATACAGACTATAAAAAAGAGTGATTATCTATCATTTTTCGAAAAAGAGTTTAAAAACAGGAAAAAATTTCATTACCCGCCTTTCTTTGATTTGATCTCAATTATTTTCCCAGAGGAAAAACAAAAAGAGGTTAAGAAAGAATTAAAGAGTATCAAGAATTATGAAATTATAGGTCCTTTTAAACCTTTTCTTCCCAAAGGACGAGGCAAAAATAGAAAGATTATTGTCTTAAAAACCTCAAAAAACAGCTTTTTTTATGATAAAATATCTAAGATTAAAAAAATATCCATAACCAGAAACCCAGAATCAATTATTTAAGGAGAAAAGTGGAAATACTAACTGTTCCATCTGAAATTTTGAGAAAAAAATCAGTAAAGGTTAAAAAAATAAACCCCTCTATAAAAAGACTAATTAAAGGAATGATAGAAACGCTAAAAGAGGTTGGTGGTTTAGGAATTGCCGCCCCCCAGGTAGGGTGTCTTTTGAGGATTGTTGTTATTGAATCAAAAGGCGGGAAGAGAAAAAACGGCTTGAGAAAGCCAAAAATACCTCTGACTGTATTAATAAATCCTGAGATAGTAGAAAACTCTAAGGAGAAAGAGGAAGACGATGAGGGCTGTTTAAGTGTGCCGGAAATCTGGGGTATGGTAAAAAGAGCAAAATCTGTTGTTGCAAAAGCTCTTGATGAAAAAGGCAAACCAAAAAAGATAAAAGCCTCTGAGTTATTCGCCAGGGTCCTGCAACACGAAATAGATCACCTAAACGGTATTCTCTTTACTGACAAAGCAGATGTTTCAACGCTACACAAAATAAGTCCCGAGGGAGAAATTATTAAAATAAAACTATAAAAAAATTACTAATTAACCTAATGTCTAATTAACCTAAATAATTACCAATGACCAATTACCAATGACCAAAATTTAGACATTAGATATTCAAACATTGGGATTTGATTAGAAATTAGAGCAATCAGAAATTAGAAATTTATATTCCGCTAGATCTAATTAAATTATAGAAAAATGAAATCAATAACAAATATAAAAAATATTAAAAAGAAAGTATTTTTTGCAGGTAGTGGTGCTTTTGCTGTTCCACAAATTGAAGCACTCGCTAAAACTTATAATCTAGGAATAATCACCCAAAAAAATAATACCCCAGTAAAAAAAGAAGTCGTTAAATTAAATTTAAAAATCCGCGAGGTGCAAAAAGCGCAAGAACTTGAAAACCTTTTAGAAGAACTGAAGCCAGAAATTTTGATAGTTTCTGATTTTGGCATTATACTTTCCGAAAAATCTTTGAAAATACCAAAGCTGGTTTTAAACACCCACCCTTCGCTTTTGCCTAAATACCGCGGGCCATCTCCATATGTAACTGCCTTGTTAAACGGCGAAAAAGAAACTGGCGTCTCTCTTATTAAGATGACAGAAGAAATGGATGCTGGACCAATTTTTTTAAAAGAAAAAGTAAAAATTGCCAAGAGGGAAACGAGTACTTCTCTAAGAGAAAAACTGGGAAATTTGGCTGGCAATCTTTTGCTTTCAAATCTAGAAAAAATAATCGCTGGGAAAATAGAACCGATTTCGCAGAACGAAAAAGAAGCTACTTACACCAAATTTTTTAAAAAAGAAGATGGACTAATAGATTGGGAGGAAGACGCGAAATTAATTGAGAGAAAAATCAGAGCCTTTACTCCCTGGCCTGGAACTTTTACTTTTTTTGAAACCCCAAAAAAGAAAATAAGAGTTAAAATTTTGTATGCGGAGGTTGAAGAAGGAAATGCTTTAAAACCTGAGGAGATAAAAATAGAGAACAAAAAACTAAAAATAAAAACAGGAAAAGACTACATTGTAGTAAAAAAGTTACAGCCGGAAGGTAAAAGAGAAATGATCGCCGAAGAATTTTTACATGGCTACCAAATAAAGTTAAAAGTTTAAAACGAAGGTATGCCGTGATTTTATAATTAAAAATTCGCATTAGTGAATTACCAAAATTTTTAACTTTTAATTTTAAATTTTTAACTTAGAAGAATAAAAAATTGCGGAACAACCGCAATTTTTTATTCTTCTATAATTTCCCAGCCGTCTTCTGTTTCGCGAAGTTTGCCTTTTATTCTAAAACCAGAGGCTCGAATGTGCCCGCCTCCGCCAAACAGGCTAGCTAATTTATTTACATCTAACCCACCTTCTTCTGAGCGAAGGCTTCCTTTTATCTGGTCCTCATCCTCTGTTAAAAGCAAAGCTGCTTTAGATTCAGGTATGGCATTTATCAAATTAACAACGCCTTCTAGATCGGCTTTGGTAGCTTCGCACTCCTCAAGATCTTTTTTGGTAATGATTGAACTCACTATACCTTTTTCCCGGTCATTTTTAACTCTTGTTAAGACTCTTCCCCATAATTTTAAAGTTGATACATTCTTTCTTCTTATGATATTGTCAGCGATATTTTTGATATTAGCTCCTTTAGAAATCAGCTTAGCGGCAATCTCTAAACTACTCTTTGTAGTATTCGAGTGCATAAAACTTCCGGTGTCTGAAAAAATTCCTGTTAGAAGATAGGTAGCTAGTTCTCTGTCAATCTCTATATTCAAAATCTCCAATAAATAGAAAATTATCTCTGAAGTCGAGGTAGAAGAAGTATCTACAATGTTTAGATGACCGAAGCTGTCTTCTTGAGGGTGATGGTCAATATTTATTATTTTTGCACTTCTAAGATTTTTTATCTCTTCATGAAAACCAGTTCTTTCAACAAGGGCACAGTCTAAAACTATAATCAAACTTAAGTTACATGTTAAAGTTGTCTCGAACATTGGGAGCGGAAGAAAGTAGAAATTCCTTGGAACAACACCCTGAAGAAAAGCTTTAACATCCTTCTCCATTCTTTCTAAAGCTAGCTCCAAAGCTGCCACACATCCAATTGCATCGCCATCAGGATCAGTATGCGTAAAAATACCGATCCTGTTATTTTCCAGAATCAAATCCTTCGCTTTTCTTAAATTCTCTTTTAGATCAACCCTCATCCAACTCCTTATCACCTTATTGCCTTCGGCCAAAGGCCGATCGTCCTCTCTTCGAGAGCCTGAGGGCTCCTCAGAGCCTCGAACGGCTGGACGATATTACTTTACGAGCGCCTCATCTTACCACTCTTTATTTCCCTAATCAACCCCTCAATCTTGTCTTCATATTCAAGAGATTCATCTAATTCTAATGCTATTTTGGGAAGGTATTTGAGTTTTACGGTTTCTCCTAAAATGAGTTGAAATTTGGAAAAATTTTCTTTAAGCTCCTTCAAAATTTTTTCTGCTTCGGAAAAAGGAAATATACTTATATATGCCTTAGCGCTTTTTAAATCAGGAGCGGTCTTTACATAAGAAACAGTGACTAAGGCTTCTTTGGGATTAAAATGTTCTCTTAATATTTTGCTTAGTTCTTTCTTTATTAGCTCATTAACTTTTTCGGTTCTTCTAGTCATAAACTTAATGCCAAAGGATTAATTTTATGTGCGGGGTAAACCCCGTTAGATAGTTAGTTTTATCTAATGGGGTAAACTTCTTATTTTTTCTTCCTTGGTTATAAATATAAGTTCATCACCTTCTTTAATATCAGTGATTCCGAAAATGTTCATTCCGAATTCCTTATCACCGGTGACTTCAGAAACATCGTCTTTGACAATCTTTAATCCTTCAATCTTTCCATAATTTGCTCCGTCTTCTCTTTCTACTTTTACTTCCATCTCCTTGGTTACCATACCTCTAAGGAGTTTGGCGCCCAAAATCATATCCTTTTTACCGAATTTAAAGATTTTTAGAACCTTTGCTTTGGCTTGTTCTCTTTCAATTATCTCTTTAGGAAGAAGGTGTGATAGAGCTTCTTTAATGTCATCCACAACATTGTAAATGATATCATAAAGCCTAACCTCGACATTGAGTTTCTCTATTGCTTTCTGTGCCGATAGACTAATACCAACCCTGAAACCTATAACTATGGCATCATTTCCGGCTAAGGTAACATCAGATTCCGAAATTTCGCCAATACCTTCACGGGTTATATTGACTGCAACTTCTTCGGTACTTAATTTTTTTAAGGCTAAGGTTAAGGCTTCGAGCGAACCCTTAACATCTGTCTTTAAAATTACCTTCAATTTCTTAATCTTTCCTTCTTTTATTTTGTCAGAAATGCCTTTAACGCCGAGTGCCCTTCTGTCTCTTAATGCCTTGAGGCTTTTGAACCTCTTTCTTTCAGCAACCTCGGCTTTGGCTTCTTTTTCTGAAGCGACTCCTTCTAAAAGCTCGCCTACCTCTGGAACATCTTTTAAGCCTAGAATCCTTACCGGTGTCCCGGGTCCTGCTTCTTTTATTTTTTTAAGGCTAGAATCCTCGATGCTTTTTACTTTTCCAAAAACAGAACCAGAGACAACAAAATCGCTTACTCTTAAAGTTCCATTTTGAATCAAAGCTGTAGCAACAGGGCCTCTTCCCTTATCCAAGTGCGATTCTATTATCGTACCCCATAATTTTCCTTTGGGATTTGCTTTTGGCTCCTTGAGTTCTGAAACCAGAAGAATCATCTCTAGAATCTGGTCGATGCCTTCGCCTGTTTTGGCGGAAACTGGGATAAAAACCGTATCTCCCCCCCACTCTTCGGTAATTACTTTTTGCTCGGAAAGCTCTTTTTTTACTCTTTCTATATCCGCCTCGGGTTTGTCAATTTTATTTATGGCAACCACAAAAGGTAAGTCAGCGCTTCTAAGATGATTTATTGACTCAATTGTCTGAGGTTTTACGCCGTCATCGGCAGCCACCACCAAAACGCCCACATCCGTAACCTGAGCTCCCCTAGCTCTCATAGTGGAAAAGGCTTCATGACCCGGCGTATCCAAAAAGGTAATTTTTTTACCATCCTTTTCGACTTGATAAGCACCAATGTGCTGGGTTATACCCCCAGATTCAGCGGCTACCACATTCGTTTTTCTTATTGAGTCTAAAAGCGAGGTTTTCCCATGATCAACATGACCCATAACTATAACCACCGGGGGTCGCGGCTCGGTTTTTTCTTCGTCGGCTTCCAGTTCTTTGGCATTCTTTTTAGGTGTGCTATCTTCTTCTAAAATTTCTCTGGCGAAAAATCCAAAATCTTGAGAGATAATAGCAGCGGTTTCAAAATCTATATCCTCATTTATGGTAGCCATTACGCCATTTTTAACTAATAGAGATATAACCTCCACAACAGGTTTGCCGAGTTTTTCCGCCAGCTCTTTTACCTGAATTATGGACGGAATTTCTATTGTTTTTTCAGCTAAAGGCTCGCCTCGATTCGGAGTCGAAGCGGGCTGATCCCGATTTTCATCGGGATTTCCTATTTGTTCTTTAACTTTTGTCATTTTTTATTCCTTTCTTGCAAGAACTTTATCCCGCACTTTTTTGAATAAGCTACTCTTTTGAAAAAGTCAACCCACAAAAGGTGCGGGATTTTCTATTATAGCGACTTTTTGGGCTTTTGAAAAGTAAAATATTATTGAAAAATCCCCCTGAGGGGGATTTTTCAAATTTGCTTATCAATTATTTTATTTAACCTTTACTTCTTTTTTCGTTTTTTGGGTTGATTGGACTTCCTTCAGCGATAAGGACAACTTCCTATTTTCTGCTTCTATAGAAATAATTTTTAGTCTATACTCCTCTTTTTCCTTAATAATATCTTTGGGATTTGAAACGTGCTCTTGAGAAAGCTCGGAAATGTGGACCAAACCGTCGATTATGTGTTTTTTATCCGGCGTCTCTACCTGGACAAAGGCTCCAAATGGCGTAACCCTAATGACTTTACCTAAAACTATATCTCCTTCCTTAAATTGCTTAACTGCTTCTTTAAAAGGATCGGGTAAAAGTCTCTTAATGCTTAGCGACACCTTGTCATCTTCTATCTCCAACACAACCACGTTAATCTCATCATTAACTCTTACCACTTTCTTGATATCGTCCACCCTCTCCCAAGAAACCTCTGATATATGAACCAAACCTTCTATGTCTCCGATATTGACGAAAACTCCGAAATCCACCACTCCCGAGACTCTTCCTTTTAGTTTTTGACCAACTTTCAATTCTTCTAAAAATTTCTTCTGCTCTTCACTCTTGGCAGCTTTCTGAGAAAGAATCAGCTTATTGGTGGCTCGATCAATATCAATGACTTTGACTTGCAAATATTTGCCAACAAGGATGGACAATCTTGAGAGAATCTCTTCTTTGTCGCCACCTTCTACCCGAGGGTAGTATTCTGCTGTTAACTGGGAAACTGGAACGAAGCCCTGAATGCCTTCTATCTGAGTTAAAAGCCCTCCTTTGTTGGCATCAGTAATTTTTACATCAATTAAGAAGCCCTTTTCCATTTTCCTCCCTAGATCAATCCATATTCTTTCTTTTCCAGCCTTCTTCAGAGAAAGCACCAAAAATCCATCCTTATCCTCTTCTTCTAAAACATAGGTTAGAACTTCGTCGCCCTCTGCTAAATCAGAACTCGCTGACTTCTCCCCTAATTCTCTCCCGTAAACAACACCAGTAGCTCTTCCTTCTAAGTCGACCAAGATTTCATTTTTCTTTACCTCAATAACCGTTCCTTTTAAAACTTTTCCAATCTCGATTTTTTCAACTGATGAAAGCGCTTGCTCAAAAAGCGCTTTTTCTTGGTCTTTGATTGTTTTCTGCTTAACTTCCACTAATTTTGACTCCTTTGTTTATTTCTAATGGTATACAAAATTTTTTAATCTGGCAACTACTTTATTTACTTGCTAAGTAAGTTTCAAGATTGATGATTTTGCCGTCCTTTATTTTTAGCCCATCCTTCAGAAGCAACTCTTCCTTTTTTGTTGTTCCACCCGCATAACCACCAACTCCACCGCTGCTTTTCACAATTCTATAGCAAGGTATTCTTTGAAGGTCTCTATTTTTTCCTAAAACATTACCTACTGTTCGTGCCAATCCCGGGGTTCCAATTTTTTGGGCAATCATCTTATATGTTAAAACCTTGCCTTTGGGGATTTTTTTTGTTAGATCGAAAACCCTTTTTTCAAATTTTGTAAGAATAATTTTATTTTTTCTTTTCATCTTTTTCATCTATTCCACCAGCAAGTTTAGTCAAATAATAAGTAACAAATACAATAATAGCCGTGATAAAAAAAGCATAAGTAAACATCGCGACTAAACTATTGGCCTTATTAGGAAAAACTACTTCAAACAGTTTCTGAATCGCTTCATTCCAAGCCAAAGCGGCAACAAGCCCCAGAGATGTTACAGCTAAAGTTTTTACTGTATTGACTAATTGTCTTCTAAGCTCTTGAATTTCTTTTTTAGTTTTTTT
>CAYZYZ010000001.1:44235-47613 GCA_964482765.1 uncultured Candidatus Saccharibacteria bacterium
TTACTGTATTGACTAATTGTCTTCTAAGCTCTTGAATTTCTTTTTTAGTTTTTTTGATAACTTTTTCCTTAGCCATGATTTATCCTTTTAAAATTCTCTCCTCTTCCTCTTTAATAATTTTTAAAACTAATTCTTCAATGTCAAGATTTCTAAGATGAGCAAGCCAGAATACATGAGTTAAAATATCACCAATTGCATTTTCTAGTTCTTCTTTGCTATACTTTTCTTTTCTTTTTTCTTTATTTACATATTGCCTTGCTAATTCTCCTACTTCTTCCACTAAATGAATAAAAGTGTTTTCTTCGGTTGGATTATACTTTTGCTTTTTAACCCACTTTTTTGCAAATTCCACAATCTTTTTTTGAAATTCTTTTACCTGCATTTTATTCTTCTTCACATTCGTTCAGAGTAAACGTTATTAGCAGTTTACATTGAGCGAAGCGAAATGGTGGGCGAGGGAGGATTTGAACCTCCGACCTCTACATTATCAGTGTAGCGCTCTAACCGCTGAGCTACACGCCCAAAATAAAAAAGCTTACCGAATGATTTTACCTTAAATTATCCCTCTTTTTCAACCTTTATTTCTACTCCCAACTCCTCTAGTGTGTTCTTTGAGCCAAGACAAAATAAAGCATTTTCTCTTCGCTCGGGTGCATTCTTCGTTTAGATTCTACTAGCCCTCGGCTCCTCCCTGCACCGCCGGTAGTAAAATATTCAACTTTCTTGTAATAGCTTGCGGAAACATGGTCAAGAAATTCATTAAGGCCTTTGTAGATACGATTCGTTTTTTGAAAGACTGCAACCCATAATTTTTTATTTAGAAGAACATTAACTCTAAACCCAGCTAATTTCCCATTGATTTCTACAAAATAACTCTTATTAGAAATTTTGTCCAATAACTCTATCGCATTGATATTCGATTGAAGCTCACTATTAAAGCTTTTTAACTCATTCTTTTCCATTGAGGCAGTATCTTTTAATAAAGCCCACTCTTCTAAAAGTGCTTTTACATCATCTTTTTTGTAATGATCTAAAACTCTCAAATTATGCATTCTTTTGACGCCATTTATCTTTTTTCTAAAGCTGGCAAACTTACGACCCTTTAATTCAACAAAGTCTGAAGTTTTGTAAAAAAATTCGGAACCGATTTCTCTTTTCTCTAGAATTCTTAGTCCTAGATCTTCAAGGCTTTTTATTTCATAAGAGGAAAGTAGGGTAAACCCTTGCCCATCAATATTCCCAACAGATTTGGGAACGTTGATTAAATTATATTCTTCTTTTCTAAAAATACTTGGCTGATATATCCAAATCTCTTTGTTAATCTTTTCAAAGTAACAATTATCTAGAAGATAGAAAGGATTAGCATAAAAGGAATTCTTACTTTTAACCAGAACGCTACTGATTCTAGCAACGTGATCAATGGTTATCTTTTCCATTTTTTTCTCTACATCACTTAGCTGGTTTGTTTGTCCGAATAAAAAACAGTAAGCAGGTAACAGATAACATTATAATTTTTCAGATTATGAATTTCAAGGCGAAAACTCGGTAAAAAAGGAAGCGGCCGAAGGCCGCTTCCTTTAAACAATCCTAAAAATTACGCAACCGGTTGAGTAGGTTCTGTTGGTTATGTCATCTGAGTTGGCTGACCATTTCCTTCTTTCATCATCAAAAATCCGCCCAAAGTAATCAAAATAAAGCCCAAAGCAGTTCCCCAAAATCCGATTCCCATAATGTTCCAAATACTCATTTTAATTCCGAATTCAGCAACGCTTTCCGCGGTCTTGGAAATCTCCTGGTTTAGTCGGTAAAGCTGATAAATCCCATAAACTAATGGTACAATACCCAAAATAATTTCTAAGATGCCGGCATTTTTTGAACCCATTTTTTTTGAACCGACATAAGCAACTACCGCCGCCACAACAGCCAGAGCCGGTACAATGTAAAGAAGCGGGTTAGAACCAAAACTAGAAGCTAGTTCTTTCAGCTCAGAAGAACCACCACCTAAAGCAATGTTCAATCCTGAAACAGAAAAACTCACTCCAAGAAAACTTATCGAAATCCACGGGAGGAAAAAGCAAACTAAAACCAAAGCTGCTCCGGCATAAATCAGGAGTGCTGATTTTTTTGCGCTCATAATACCTCTTAATTAACTTAAATTAATTATATTGCTTTTTATCTAGTACTTCAAACAAAAAACAGCAAACTTTATATTGTTTACTGTTTTTGATTTGACAACTCAAAAGTAACAGAAACTGCCTTGGCTCCGACCGAAGTGTCGGAGACCGACCTACGGGTAGTAACCTATTAACACTAATGACCACAAATCCACTAATTGCCACCAAATTTTCAGCGGTTTTTAGTGCATTTTTCGTGGCTTCTCGTGTTTATAAGCTACAGCTTCCGTTAGAAAGGAGGTATTCCATCCGCAGATTCCCCTACGGATACCTTGTTACGCAACTGTTTACTCCAATTACTTGGAGTGTCGGACCATGTCTTCATCCCAGTTTCCTGGGAGCCAGCGTATGGCCTCTACGGGGTCAAGGCAGCTTATATGCCATACATTTAACAATGTATGGTTTAACAAGCCTTTTGAATACAGAGTAACTTTTCTTCAATATGTACAACCGATAACCCTTAGAATCAGTGTTTATAGTACTTTCTATCCTTTTCCTCAAAAGAATACTTTTGAGTCTTTTTATATCAGCTACTTTAAAATTGTGAACTGAAAAATCGACTGTGTCTCTATGTCTACAACCATCATCCATGAACCAGATAGTAACTGATAAATCAGACAAATTTAAGTACTTTGGTAATTTCTTTATACCATCTTTTCCATACCACCTTTTTCTCATTAAGGTTATTTCAGGATGACCAACTGTTCCAAATCTGATAGATTGATGAGAAAATACTGCTTTAGGTTTATTAATTGTCAATCGTTTCAGCAACGTATATTTCCACCAAACATAATTTCTATGATTAATTGAATGCTCTACTCTTAGACAATAATGTTTCCCAGAAGAAGATAACGTACCATCTCCCAATAAACATCCGTTTATCACATCAGTTTCTTCTTCAAAAAGTGGTTGAACTTTAATTAGATTCGCTATTTTACTCTGCATCTAGCCTGACTTCCCTCGGCATTGCCCCGACTTTGTCGGGAGTCTACCGATATAGCTAGATTTTACCATAGAATTACTTCTATGGGAAGCCGTTAAACTTCACCTCAATCGCTGATCTTACCGTGGGCCCCGCACTTTGACCATCAACAAACTGATTAAAGACTCAAGATTAAATCTAATCAGAGTGACGAACAAAGTGCGGGGACTTCAGGTACTACCAACTTTCGTGGTGTGACGGGCGGTGTGTACAAGGCCCGAG
>CAYZYZ010000002.1:0-22385 GCA_964482765.1 uncultured Candidatus Saccharibacteria bacterium
ATAGTCGTTGTAGCTTACCGGTATGTTGTAGTTTATGACATGAGTAACTCCGTTTATGTCATAAACTACAACATACCGGAAAGCTACAACGACTATATTCATCGTATCGGCAGGGTTGGCAGAGCTAACAAAAAAGGAGTTGCTTTAACTTTTGTTAAATAAATTTGTTGCGTCAGGAACACTCATGGTGTTTTTAAGCTAATCTAAAAAAGGATTTTATGAACATTAGAAATGTAGCAATCATTGCACATGTTGATCACGGTAAAACTACATTAGTAGATGGGTTTTTAAAACAGTCTAAAGTTTTCAGGGAAAATGAAGCGGCTTTTACACAGTCGCTTATTTTGGATTCTAATGATCAGGAGCGAGAACGAGGCATTACTATTATGGCTAAAAACACAGCTGTTACCTATAATGATACAAAAATAAATATCATTGATACTCCCGGTCATGCTGATTTTGGCGGCGAAGTGGAGCGAACGCTAAATATGGCCGACGGTGCCATTTTGGTTATTGACGCGCAAGAAGGGCCCATGCCTCAAACAAAGGTTGTGCTTAAAAAAGCCTTGGAGATGGGTTTAAAAATAATCGTTGTTATAAATAAAATTGATAAGAAAGACGCCAGAGTTAAATTTGTAATAAATAAAATTCATGATCTTTTTTTAGAGATGGCTACCGATACAGACCAGCTTGATTTTCCTGTATATTATGCAATTGCCAAAGAAGGTAAAGCTTGGCAAGAGCTCCCAAGTGATTATTCAGAAGATGCAGACCTAACACCAATTTTTGATGCATTGCTTAGTTTTGTGCCTTCTCCTCAGGCAGACACATCTAAAAGTTTTCAAATGCTTGTTAGTGCTTTGGACAGGGATAATTTTCAAGGGAAATATGCAATGGGCAGAATAAATCGCGGGCAGGTTAAAAAGGGTATAACAGTAACGCTCTTATCTCGTAATAGTAAAAAAGAAAACGCAAAAATTGAAAACATTTTTATTAATCAGGGGTTAAAAAGAGTTAACGTAGATACTGCTATGGCCGGTGATATTGTGTCTATAACAGGGATAAAAAATGCTGGTATCGGTGATACTATTTCCGATAGCGAGAATCCCGAGGCATTACCGATAATTAATATAGAAGAGCCAACTTTAAAAATGTCTGTTTCTGCAAATACGTCGCCATTCGTGGGGAAGGAAGGTACATTTTTAACAGGACGGCAGATCTTAGAGAGAATAGAAAAAGAATTGGAAACTAATGTTTCTTTAAAAATGTCTATGGGGCGGGATAAAGATTACATTCTTTCCGGCAGAGGAGAACTGCATTTATCAGTTTTTATTGAATCTTTAAGAAGAGAGGGGTTTGAATTGCAGGTTGGTAAGCCGTACGTGATTTTCAAAGATATTAACGGAGTTAAATCCGAGCCCGTTGAAGAGGTAACTATTGATGTAGATACCGAATTTGTTAGTGCTGTTATGAGTGAGGTTGGTAGAAGAAAAGGAATCTTAATATCTCAGGAAGAAAATGTTAGCGGAAGCACTAGATTGGTTTTTGAAATAACAACCAGAGGAATTCTCGGACTTAGAAACCAGCTTTTAACAATATCAAGAGGGACTGCGAATATGAGCGCTTTTTATCTGCGCCATGATCCTTTGGGGGAAGATATGCCAAGGCTTAGAAACGGAGTTTTAATTACTTCGGAAGCCGGGAAGGCCGTTACTTATGGCCTTAATATTGCGCAGGGCAGAGGCGTTGTTTTTATATCACCGCAGACGCAAGTTTATGAAGGCATGATAATTGGGCTTAATTCAAAAGATAAAGATATAGAAATTAATGTTTGCAAAGAAAAGAAACTTAGCAATACAAGAGCTTCGGGGTCTGATGACGCCACAATTCTTACGCCGGCCACGGTTTTAAGTTTGGAAGAAAGCCTGGATTTTTTAGCCGATGGTGAGCTTTTAGAGGTTACACCTAAAAGCTTAAGGTTGCGCAAGCGCTGTTTAAAAGCGATAGATAGAGTGAGAAGTAGAAGGAAATAAAGCAGAGAAACCGCCTCGCTGGAGTTTACCCGCCTTGGGGCGGAGCTCGCCTGTCCGCCTCTGGCGGAGGCGGTTTTTTTGATATTTAATTTTCTTCTGTACTTTCTCATTGCCCCGATGGATCGGGGTAAACTCCAAGTACCCCTGTCCGCCTCTGGCGGGGAAGGCTAGCACACGGGTTGAAAAACCTAAAAACTTTCTTGTGCTTTTGTCTCGGCAAAAGCACCAAAACCGAGCACACGCTCAAAAAAGCTAAAAAGTTTCTTCTGTACTTTTCACTGCCGAAAAGTACCAAAAATCAGCAAACGACTAAAATCTTTTTTCTGTCCTTTTGAGTGATCAAAAGTACCCAAAATCAACCGCTTACTTGAAAAACCTAAAAATTGGTTTAATCTAAGCTTCCCGAATTCAAATGCCTTAGGGCTCCGCCTGTAGGCTACGCCCGGAAGGCATCCTCGCCAAAGCATGCTGTCGCTTGGTTTGGCTCGGCACTGAGAATTCTCTCCTGATTTTCAATCAGACGCTTATCTTTTCACCAATTTTCCGGGCGGTTTTTCAAGAGGCGGTAATTGTTCGGAAATGATAAAAAGAGTAAGATAAAAATATGTTGAAAGAAAATACTATAGAAGATATATTAAGGAAGTATCTTTCAAAAAAAGGTTGGAAGTTGACGAATAAAAAAAGAAACAAGGGTCAACATGGGTGGGACATTGAAGCATGGTATTCAAGAAACAGAAGAAGATTATTGATAGAATGCAAATGAGATAGCGACGAAAACAATACTCAGAAAATTCACAACTCTTTTTGGGTTTCTATTGGGCAAGTAATGTCAAGAATGAACATAGAGGGGAATAGTCTAAAAAAAGCAAGAATTTATGGCATCGCAATACCTAAAAAATGGGAAAATACTTTTAGAAATAAAGCAAAAAAAATGGAATACGGTTGGAATTTTTTAAAACTTAGGACGTTTTTAGTTTATGAAAATAATAAGGTTGAAGAAAAAACATATAAACAGTTTGTAGGATAAAAATATGGAAATTTTATTAATTATTGTTCCAGTTATTCTTTCTTTTATGCTCGGTTGGATTAACGGAAAAATTATGCACCGATTTAACTTTATTTAGTAGAAGGCGAAAATCATTTTGATACAATCGATTTTAATCTCATAGAAAGAAATCTGTAAAAATAAAGATTGGGCTTGAAGCTTTAGCGAAGTGGAATTTCCAATCTCGGAGCCAATTATCTTATATGAAAG
Organism: uncultured Candidatus Saccharibacteria bacterium; assembly: GCA_964482765.1. Classification (GTDB taxonomy): domain Bacteria; phylum Patescibacteriota; class CPR2_A; order CG2-30-33-46; family CAYZYZ01; genus CAYZYZ01. The sequence goes on from CAYZYZ010000002.1 coordinate 3,289, forward strand.
ATCGAAGAGTCGGTCTTTTTGTATGCTTTTGTTCAATAATTTATAATGATGTTATGCGGAAAATTATTTTAATTGGTGGTGCTCCAGCCATAGGGAAAAGTCACACGGCTCAAAAATTAGCCAAGGAGTTCAAGTTCTCATGGATTTCAACCGACGAAATAAGAAAGCGAATGAAAAAGCAGGTCTCAAGGAAGGATCAACCATCTTTATTTTTTTTCATGGACCAAAGGGCAGAAACAGGGACAAAATACCTTGAAAAAAGTTCCATAGAGAAAATCGTCAAAGATCAAAACAACGAAAGCTTTGCAGTGTGGAAAGGAGTTTCTAATCTTATCAAAAAAGAAAATTCTAAAAAGCCACTAATTATTGAGGGTGTTGCAATACTGCCATCACTTGTTGCTAAACTGAAAAAAGAAAAGGCATATAAGGACGTAAATGTAATGTTCCTAGTCGATAATGATATTAGTCGAATTAGAGAGTCGATTTTTAAACGAGGTCTTTGGGATAAAGCAAATAAATATCCTAATAATATAAAAGAAAAGGAAGTCGAATGGGTAACGGATTTTAATAGTTTCATAACCAAAGAAGCCAAAAAATATAACTTTCCAATTATAGATATTAACGATAGAAAATCATACTTAAAAGAAATAAAATTTTTTATAAATTGAGTATGAATTAAGTAACCATAAAATAAGAGAGGGTCTAAGCCTTTTTTGTTTGCCCAATTATTTTGAGGTAAAATATAGATATGGCGAAAAGAGATGAAATAATTAAATTCTTAAATAATTATCTGGAAATAGATAAATGGCAGGATGATTATCATAATGGTTTAGAAGTTAAAGGAGCGGGAGAGGTTAAAAAGATTGCAGTTGGAGTTACTCCTTCTTTAGGGCTTTTCCAAAAAGCAAAAAAAGCCGGCGCTCAAATGGTAATCACTCATCATTATCTTCACTTAAAAAAAGACCCAAAACATCCAGTGCCCATACCTAACTATGAATTAGAGAGAGTTCGATTTTTAAAGAAAAATAAAATAAGTTTTGCCAATTATCATTTGCCTTTGGATTTCCATAATGAAATAGGGAATGAAATCTTAACACTCAAACAATTTGGGTTTGATATAGTTAGCTCAAAATTTTATTTTCAAAAAGGGTTTTATGGTGGAAAGCTTAAAAAATCCACAACGCTTCAGGCTATCATAAAAAAAGGGAATAAAATTTATCCAGACAAACCCATTGTTTTAAAGTTTGGCCCTAAGAAAATTTCTAGTATCGCGGTAATTACCGGCAGTGCGCATAGCTTTTATGAAGAGGCCCGCAAAGCTGGTGCAAGAACTTTCATCACCGGGAATTTAAAAGTAGAAAGCCCGGATGTGGCTAGGGAATTGGGGTTAAATATTATTGCTTATGGTCATCACAATACAGAAAAAGTCGGAATAGAAGCTTTAGGAAAATTAGTTGCCGAAAAATTCAACATTAAACAAGAATTTATAAACATTCAAACTTCTATTTAAAAACGCCAGATTTTGAAACGGATTTCCAAATGGCCTGTCCGTCTGTAGCTCAAAGAGCGAAGGAGGATTTTCCGTTTTTCAAATCCCGCCTCTTCCCTTCACCATACAAACAATTCTCTTATTCTTGCGAATAAGAGAATTGTTTGTTAGAATAAAGGCATGAATAATAAGGAAAAAACACCAAAACAGCTGGAACGCTACTTTAAGGGCGTTTCATATTTTCGCCGAGTTGCTATTTTGCGCCTCATTGCGCAAAATGACGGCATAACCGTCGATGAAATTGCCAAAGAACTCTCCGGCAATTTCAAAACCATTTCGACTCATACTCACAAGCTAGTTCAGGCAGGTTTGGTTAATAAAAACCAAAATGGATTGTTTGTTACGCATTCGCTTTCGCCCTATGGCCAACTTTTTGTCGACTTCATGAAAAAATTTAAGTAGTTCGCCAGGAATTATTTTAAGAGTAAAATTAAAAAGTAGAAAGGAGATAAAAAATGAACAAAAAAATTGATAAAAAAATGTGGGCTAATCTATTAGCCAATAAAACGCCGGAAACTCATGCCGAAGTAATGCAAAAATTAGGCATAACTCCCGAAAAAGATAAAAAGTGGCATGAGGAAAACGGAGGGGAACCGGCCGATTTCAGTAAGCTCAAAAAGAAATAACACGGGAAGATTTTTTGTGGGAATTTAGTAGGCAGAATTTTTTTCGAAATTCCCGCTCTTTTTTGTTTGGTAATTTTCAAATAAAATAAAAATGATAAAATATGGCAATGAGAGATAATTATTGGCTTTTTAATATTTTTGAAGAGGTATGGAATAGGCATTTCGGAGACATAACTCAAGCGAATGATATAAAAATTAAATGGGGAAGAATGGCTAGAGCCCAGTTAGGATCTATAAAGAAAAGGAAGACCGGGCTCGGGAAGCATCCGGAAACCGTAATTACCATAAACGGATTGTTTAAAGATCTTAGAATACCGGAATTTGTCGTAATTGGGACAATTGCCCATGAAATTTCTCATTATGCCCATGGTTTCAGCTCTCCTTTAAAAAAGAAATATAAAACTCCCCATGCTGGAGGAATAGTCAGAAACGAATTAAAGAGAAGAGGTTTGGAGAAAATACTTAAAGCTCAAAAAAAGTGGCTAAAAGAAAACTGGCAAAATTATATTAAGGAGAACTTTCCAAAGAAAATAAGGCAAAGGCGCCGGAGGATGAGAATTGTCGTTAAATGGATTTAAAAAAATGAAACCGCCGAAAAGCGGTTTTTTGTTGCCCAAGAAACAAAAAATTTAAAACTAAAATTATTAATTTAAATTCTTTATTATCATTGCCCAAAAACTCAAGAAATTAAAATTGTAGAAGGAAAATAAATTGAGAGGGGGGGGGTTGGAATGTTATTAATTGGGCCTTTATTTTGTAGTAGATAAAAATTAAATTAAGTTATCAAGTTTTAAAAAATAGTTTACAAGTTTTATTTTTTAGATTATAATGAAACTTGTAAACTAAATAATCTACCATGAAGCTAGAAGAAAAAATTTTAGGAAGGCTAAAGAAAAAGAAAGAACTTAGAGTTGCCGATTTAGTAAAAGAAACAGGTTTTTCTAGAATTTATATAAATAAGATTTTTTCTAAACTAAGGGAAAAAGGCAAAGTTGTTTTAATTGGGAAAACTGATAAAGCTCGCTATGTTTTAGCTGAAGATAAATCATTAAAAAAAGCTAAAGAAGGAATATTAAGTACCAAAAGAACTCTTTTAAATAAAAATCTTTCTGAAGATATTGTTTTAGATGAATTAAAAAAAGATACAGGAATCTTTTTAGATTTGCCAGACAATGTTTCGGCTATTGTAGATTATGCTTTCACAGAAATGCTTAATAATGCGATTGAACACTCTAAGTCTAGAAAGATTGATCTTTCCATAAAAAGGGAAAAGGACAGTATAAATTTTGATATAAATGATTTTGGCATAGGGATTTTTAACAATATAAAAACAAAAAAGAAATTAAAAAACGATCTTGAAGCTATCCAAAACCTTTTAAAAGGAAAACAGACAACTGCTCCAAAAAAACACACCGGTGAAGGAATATTTTTTACTTCAAAAGCAGCAGACAGGTTGGCAATCAAAAGTTTTCATAAAAGTTTAATCTTTGACAATATCTTAGGAGATATTTTTATTAAGGATACTAAGTCTGTAAAGGGGACAAGGATTAAGTTTGTTATATTCTTAAAATCAAAAAATAATTTAGGAAAAATTTTCCGTGAATATACAGGAGATTCATTTGAATTCGGGAAAACAAGTGTTTTAGTTAGGCTTTACAAATTAGATACTGATTATATTTCTCGTTCTCAGGCAAGACGAGTGGTGAGCGGATTAGACAAGTTTAAAACTATTGTTTTGGATTTTAAAAAAGTTGATACGGTAGGACAGGCATTTGCCGACGAAGTTTTTAGAGTCTGGCAAAGCCATCATCTGCACATAAAAATTAATATTAAGAATGCGAATGAAAATATTAATTTTATGATAAAACGAGCATTAGTAGGGGAATAAATCAAAACTGTAGAAGGGAAATAAATTGAGGGGAGGTTGGATAGCAGAAAGAGCTTGAAGCTCTTTCTTGATTGGCGGGATTTTTGGCAGGAGGTTTTTCCCGTTTTTATTTGACAAGCGCTTAGTTATTAATTATTCTAATTTACTAACCTTTTTTGAGGTGTACATTAAAAACAAGCCCGAAAGAAAGGAATGATACTGTATGAATAATGTCCATGGAGGAAACTTAGGCAAAAAAAGGCCAAATTTCGGACCTAATCATGTTAAGAATATCAAGCAGCTAAAGCCCGGTATGCTAATTTGTTTTCGCAGTACTGGCGACACTAAAAGTCCGTCTCCATATGAAGTTATCGGGATTAAACATGATAACAAAAAAAGCTTTTTAAAATGCAAAGGTTTTAATGGGAAGACCGAGAGATCTTTGGCAGATTGGGGAGTTATCCGATATGCATGGGGAATTTATAAAGGGCTATTTAATCTATCTGGCCGTATTGAGAAATTTCAAGTACCTAATATTTATACATAACTTAGCGGAGTAGCCGTTTATCTTTTTAAACATCGGATCTCCGTTTTTTTATTGCCGAAGAGGCGATTAACTGATAAATTAGATATATGAAACTCGTTTGCGATCTGCATATGCATTCTAAATATTCCCGGGCGACATCAAAAGAGATGAATTTGGAACCCCTTGCGATGTGGGCTGGTTTAAAAGGAATAGATGTTTTGGGCACCTCAGATTTTACCCATCCTTTATGGTTTGGAGAACTAGAGCAAAAATTGGAAGAGCAGGATAAAGGCTTTTATAAATTAAAAGGCAAAGAAGACAGCCCCTTTTTTGTTTTGAGTTCTGAAATAAGTTGCATCTACTCAAAAAACGGCCGCTTAAGAAAAATTCATTTGGTGATTCTTTCACCGTCTTTGGAAGATACGAGGAAAATAAACAATGCTTTAACCGGTAGAGGGAATCTTTTTTCTGATGGTCGCCCGATTTTAGGGATAGACGCCAAAGAGCTTTGTAAAATAATTTTTGATAACTCGCCAGACGCCATAATTATTCCGGCTCATATCTGGACTCCTTGGTTTTCCCTTTTTGGAGCCAATTCTGGTTTTGATAATTTTGAAGAGTGCTTTGGTGAGCTTTCTCAAAATATTTTTACAATAGAAACGGGATTAAGTTCTGATCCGCAAATGAATTGGCGGCTTTCTCAATTAGACAAAAAATCCATTGTTTCCTGCTCTGACGCTCACTCGCCGTCCAAAATCGGCCGCGAAGCCACGGTTTTTAATCTAGAAAAACCAGATTTTAACTCGCTTCGAGATGCTCTCCAGACTTCCAATAGAGTTTTAAAAGACAGTGATAACGAAAAGTCAACTGTTAGCGGTCAATTGTCAAATGTAATCCTTTATACCATTGAATTTTACCCCGAAGAAGGAAAATACCACTACACTGGTCATCGAAACTGTAACGTTGTTCAGTCGCCGGAAGAAACCAAAGAAAAAGGCGCTACTTGTCCACAATGCGGACGGAAGTTAACCGTTGGTGTAATGCATCGCGTGGAACAGCTGGCAGACCGCCCAACCAGTTACAAAGCCGAAAACCGCCCCCCATTTAAAAGTCTGGTTCCTTTTTTAGAGATTATTGCGGAGATGCAGGAAGTTCAAGTAACTTCTAAAAAAGTCCAAAGCGATTATCTAAAGCTAGTTTCCCATTTCAAAAGCGAATTTAATATCCTTCTTGACGAGCCGATTGAGAATATCAAAAAAGAAAACGAAAAAATCGCTGAAGGGATAAAAAGAGTGAGAGAAGGCAGACTTTCTATTTCGCCAGGTTATGATGGTGTTTTCGGTAAAGTAAAGATTTGGAAAAAGGCCGAAGAGCTCAAACAAAAACAGAGCAGTTTGTTTTGATGACAAAACAAACTGCTAGTTAACAGCTTACAGGAAACAAGTAACAGTTTAAGATAAAATTTAGAGGTTATAATGAAGAAATCTCAGCTTAGAAAAATAGCTAAAGACATTATAGAGAACAATATTTATCTTACTCTTGCTACCGCAGACAGTAAACCGTGGGCAGCATCTCTTTATTACAGGATTGATAATAAACTAAATTTTTATTTTGTTTCTCCTATAAATTCTCTGCACTCTAGGCATATTCAGAAAAATCCTGTCATTGCTTTTACTATTTTTGATTCTCATCAGCCAAAGAATAAAGGGAATGGTATCCAAGCATCAGGGAAAGCTTATATTTTAAAAGGCAAAAAACTACAAGAGGGGTTAAAGTGGTTTAGAACATCTATTCTAAACAGTAAGGACCCGGATTTTGCTATGGCCAAATATCAGTTATTTAAAATTGTTCCTAATAAGTTCTATATTTGGGATCCTGATACAAAAATTGATGTGAGAACCGAGGTGAAGCTAAAAAGATGAAAGAACAAACAAAAAAAATTCTTTTCGCGGATGATGAGGAGTCTCTGCGAGAACTTTACAAAATAAGATTTGAATCTGAGTCATTCAAGGTTATTTTTGCGAAAGATGGGGAAGAGGCATTAGAAAAAATTTATAAAGAAAAACCAAATCTCATTCTTTTAGATATTATGATGCCAAAGAAAAACGGGTTAGAGGTTTTAGAGCAAATAAAAAAAGATCCTGCGGTTGCTGATATCCCAGTCGTTATGCTTACAGTCTTGGGTGATGAGGGAATTAGAAACAATGCTTTTAATCTCGGGGCTAAATATTATCTTGTAAAATCAGATGTTGTTCCTCTTGAAGTTGTAAAACTAATAAGACAAGAGTTAGGGATTATTTGATCTTTAGTACTTTTGGCACCTCGACTATCGCTCAGTGCCATCCAGAGTGGAATCGATGGATGGGCAGTCAAAAGTATAATAGAATCCTCCTTTGTTAAGGCTTCGGAGGATTTCGGTCGTTTTAATTTTTAAAATATTATTGCAATGACTTCAATAGTTCGGCGGTTTTTTGATCATTTCAACGTCGTGGACGTGACTCTCTTTGAGTCCGGCTTGCGTTATCTTTACAAATTTGCCCTTCACTTGAAGCTCTTTTATTGTTTTTGCGCCGCAGTAACCCATACCAGAACGCAAACCGCCGAGTAACTGATAAACAATATCCGAAACAGAGCCCTTGTATTCAGTCTTTGCTTCAACACCTTCTGGTATTATTTTTTTAGGGTCAGAAGTTTTTTGGAAGTATCGGTCTCCGCCAGTTGAGCCCATTACCCCCAGTGAACCCATTCCTCGGTAATTTTTATACTTCCCGTCTTCTTCGAAAATATCTCCCGGGCACTCATCTGTTCCTGACAAGAGCCCTCCAATCATCACCGCGGAAGCTCCGGCAGCAAGGGCTTTGGTTAAATCTCCTGAATATCTTATCCCACCGTCGGAAATTAAAGGAACCCCGTATTTTTGACAAGCCCTAAAGGTATCTAAAATGGCAGTTATTTGCGGCACGCCAACACCAGAAACTACCCGCGTTGTGCAGATTGAGCCGGGTCCTACACCGACCTTTATTCCATCAGCACCCATTCTTACCAAATCGCGAGCTCCTTCGAAAGTCGCCACATTGCCGGCTATAAGAGGAATTTCAGGATATTTTTCCTTAACTTCCTTTACTTTTTCTTGAACCATTTTGGAATGACCGTGAGCGGTGTCAATAATCAAGATATCAGCCCCAGCTTTGATCAGACTTTTTATTCTTTCTGAAGAATCTTTGCCTACGCCAACAGCTGCGCCGACCAAGAGTCTGCCCTCTCTATCCTTTATAGAGTTAGAGTAAAAAGTACCTTTGTAATTTTTTACTTTTTTTATTTTTTCGGTCTGTTCCTCAATAGAAAGAGCGCGATGGATAACTCCCATCCCGCCCAGTTGAGCTAGCGCAATAGCCATTTCCGATTCGGTAACAGTGTCCATAGCCGCACTTAACAAAGGTATATTTATTTTTATATCTTTTGTAATGTAGGTTTCGAGTTCTGTTTCAGCCGGAAGGACCTCAGAGTACTGGGGTAAAAGCAGTACATCATCAAATGTTAAACCCTCGTTTGTCATCAGTCCTCCCCCGTCCTTTGACCCTTAGTTATATCGAATGGGTCCTTTTTTCAAAAATAGAGCTTTTTACTAGTTAATCAAAAGGGGTTAGTTTTGTCAATACTAGCCTTTTTATAAGCACGAATTTTCGCAAAGAAAATATAAACACTAACACAACACAAATTATTTTTAATTTTGTAATTAAAAATATATACTAAATTTAATGAGAAGAGTTAGGCTAGAAATATCTGGAGTTGTTCAAGAAGTGGGTTTTAGGCCTTTTGTTTTTAATTTAGCAAAATCTTTAAATGATAGTAGAATAGTCTTAGGGCACGTAGCAATAAAAATAAGGAGTTTATATGCAAGAAAGAAAAAAATTAGAGGAATCAATTAAAGATTTAATTTGGCTTAACGGCATTACGGCAATAGAGATTATAAGAATCTCCGAAAATATGGCCGAAGCCACCCGCGGGTCGGAAACAGAAAAATGCCGGGAAGAACACAAAGAACTTCTAGAAAAAATTGTTAAAGTCCTAGGGAAATATTCTTCTGATTCATTATTAAAAGAACATATAAAAGACCACAGCTGATTAAGGATAAATGACTAATATCTAATTCTTAATGACTAATCAAATTCTAATGACTTAATGAATAAAATTTTAGACATTAGATATTTAAAAATTAGACATTTATTAAAAATTAGAAATTGAAAATTAGAAATTTTTAAAAATCATGTGTCTAGCCATACCCTACAAAATTAAATCAATTAATGGTAATATTGCTATTATTAAAGATGGCTTGGATAGCAAAGAGATAGATATTCGTATGGTTTCAGGGGTTAAAAAAAATGATTGGATTTTGATTAATACAAATGTTGCTGTTTCCAAAATAAGCCAAAAAGATGCTTTAAAAACAATTAAATTATTAAACGAGATGAAAACGAAGGAGGGGTAGATATTGAAGACTTCGATTGAGATTGATGAATCTGGTTACCGTACTTTAAAAAAGTTTCTAATAAGTTGCGTACCTAGTGTTCCGGAAATAGCACTAAGGACCATTTTTACCTATAAAGGATCTTTTCCGACAACTTTCGAAGAGATGCTAGGAGAGTTTGCTTGGATGCTTGATAAGATACCAAACAATGTTTTTACAAGTCTTCGAGATTTTGCAAAAAAACATTCTTTTCCTTGTATCACTAATGAAGCTGTTCTTTTGTCTTTCGGAAGCCCAGAGCATTTGGAAAGAGCCAAGCAGTCATGTATTGTTTATAGCGGCTTGACGAACGAGCAGAAGATTGTTGGCCATCTTACTTTACCTGTTCGCGTTACCCAAGAAGAAAGAGGGCTCTTTACGGCTAGATTTATTTATAAGAAACACCCAATTGTGAGGAATGTGTTTGATCCGTCTGGTGAAGCTAAAATAGGGAATATTATTTTAGTTCATCTAGGTATAGTAGTTGCTATAGATCCCAGTGAAGAGTTACTTAACGATCTTGCCGATTTAAAGCAAGACTTTCGAGCTGAGGATCTTTCCAAAATCTCCGAAATTGACTATTCTGAAATACTTAATGACACCTTGAGGAGAATGAAGATTTATGGTTATTAAGCCACTCAAAAAACACCCCGAGTGGCCTTTTTTATAATGGAAGCCCCAGATTAAAAGTAATTTTTTAGCTTCAACAGTTATGATAAAATAGTTAAGAAAATTAGTATTTTTGAGATTTATAAAAAATGTACGAATACAATAAATTGAAATATTGCCCTAAATGTGCTGGGAAATTAGAGCTTAAAAAAGTTGACGATAGAAAAAGACTAATTTGTTACAAGTGTGGCTATATTATTTATCGAAACCCAATACCAGGAACATCAATGATAATTTCCCAAAAAGGGAAAATACTTTTAGTTAAACGGAAAGAAGATCCCCGTATAGGGTGTTGGTCTCTGCCGGGAGGTTTCATAGAATACGACGAAACCCCTGAACGTGCCGTTGTAAGAGAAGTTTATGAAGAAACAGGCTATAAAGCCAAAATCAAAGAACTGGTTGGCGTATATTTTTACACAAAAAAGGTAATGGTTCATGCAATCGGACCGACTTATTTTGGAATTATTGTTGGGAGCCGTTTAAGAAAAAATGCAGAAATTAAGTGGTTTGACCCGAAGAAATTGCCTAAAAAATTTGCCTATCCGGACCAACTTCGCGGGATAAGAGATTGGAGAAAAAAATATGGCAAATAAGATTACACTTGGTCATAGAAGTGGTGGTGTTTTGACAAACCTCACGGAGATATTATCCCTCGCATTTGTTGAATAGCCGTTAGTTGACAACCTAATCGTTGCGGTCTTTTTTTATCCAGCACCCCGACCCGGGTCGGGGTGCTGGATAACCCAGCGGAATCACAACTCGTCGGGGCGAATTTGGGTATGTTAAAGTTATCTCTTTATATTTCTTTTTAAATCTTTAATAATCTAGTTAGTGTCAAAAAACAAGATCCTAAGTATATTTATTGTTTTCTTTTTAATCGGCGTTTTTATCGCTCCTATATTTTCTTTTGATGAGAGAGTGCTTTTTTTAGGTTTTTTTCTGTTATTCTTTTTGATATTAATTTTTTGGAAAAACCTGGTTGTTAAACTAACTGCCTTCTCTGCAATATTTTTAGTCCTCGGCTTTTGGTGGTTTTATTATTCACTGCCTCAGTTTAATGAAAATTTCATAAGCACTTTTAACGGAAAAGGGGTTGAGGCAGAAGGATTTATTTCAAGCTATCCTCAAGAAAAAGACAAAAATGAGACTTTTACAGTTAAAGCAGAGAAAATAAAAATCAAAGGTGAGTGGAAGGATGTAAAAGGAAAGATTTTCGTTTTAACTTCGAAATTTAAAGAGTTTGGATACGGCGAAAAAGTCAAACTAAAAGGAATTTTAGAGAAAATAGAAAACTCCCCAGAATTTAAATTTGGGGAATATTTTGCTTCCCGCAGAATCTATTCTAAGATGATTATTCCAGAAATCAAAAGGATCGATGGATTTTCCGGCAACCCGCTCTATAGTTTTTTATTCAAAGCAAGGGCAATATTTGAAAAGAAGGTTGATGAAATTTTTGTTGAGCCCTTTTCATCATTAGTTCTTGGTATAAATTTAGGGGTAAAAAGAGCACCATCTGATCTTTTGGAGGTTTTTAACATCGTTTCCTTGTCCCACATCATAGTTATCTCGGGCTACAACCTTTCGGTTATCGTTAATTTTTTTAAAGGTATTTTTCAGGGTTTTTCGCGCCGGCTCGCTTTTTGGCTGCCTCTTTCCGCTATAATTCTTTTTACTTTTTTTGTCGGAGCTGAGCCCCCGGTCGTTAGGGCGGCAATCATGGCGGGCATTCTGCTTTTTGCCAGAAAGAAGGGTAGGAGAGCTTCGGGAGTATTTTCGCTTTTATTCGCCGCTTTTTTGATGGTTTTAATAAATCCTTTTCTATTAAGGTATGATGTAGGTTTTCAGCTATCCTTCTTAGCTACTTTGGGTTTGATTTTAATATCTGAGAAAATTGACGTTTTCATTAAAGGATTTAAAGCTCCGCCTGTTTTGTCCGAAGCTTTGTCATCCACGCTTTCTGCCCAGATATTCATTCTGCCTCTTCTGATTTTTTATTTTGGAAGATTGTCTTTAATTGCTCCAATTGCCAATCTTCTGGTTCTGCCGACAGTTCCCTTTATAATGTTTAGCTCTTTTGCAGTTACTATGGTTGGATTTTTGAGTCTCGAGGTTGCTCGATTTTTGTCTCTTATTCCTTTCTTCCTGCTCTTTTACCTTGTTAGCGTTTCCGAGTTTTTGTCTAAGATTCCTTTTGCATCTTTATCTGTAGAAAAGTCCGGAGTTTTTGTAACTTTTTACTACTTTGTTCTTTCTGCCCCTTTCTTGATGGAAAAACCTCATGCTAAAAAGAGTTAAATTTAGCCACATTTTCCTTCTTTTGGTTTTTCTCTCATCGGCAATCTGGTTCTATTTTTTTACCAGCCAGCCGAAATTTTTCAGAGCTGATTTTTTTGATGTTGGTTCAGGCGATGCCATTCTTTTAAAAACCCCAGACAATTTTAAGGTGTTAATAGACGGCGGTCCTTCTTCAAAAATTCTAGACCACTTGGGTAAAAGTCTCGGCCCGGTTGACCGAAAAATTGACCTTTTAGTTATAACCCATCCTCACGAAGACCATATCTTTGGCGCCTTGGAGGTATTGAATCGCTATGAAGTAAAAATGATTTTAGGAACAGGTACGGTTCACACAAGCTCCATCTATTTAGAATTTTTGAATCAGGTAAAGAAGAAAAACATTGGTTTTAAAATTGCCGAACAGGGACAGATCTACAAATTTGGAGATTTGGAATTGGAAATTTTGTATCCTTTTGAATCATTAGCTGGAAAGAAGGTTCAGAATTTAAACAACAGCTCGATTGTTTTGAAAGCTACTTATAAAAAAGTAAACTTTTTGTTTTTAGGCGATGCTGAAAAGGAGGTTGGTGAGAAACTTTTAGAAAAAAACATAGATTTAAGCGCCAGTATTTTAAAAGTAGCTCATCAAGGAAGTAAGAATGGTGCCCAGAATTTTCCGGGCTTTTTGGAAATGGTAAAGCCTCAAATCGCGATTATTTTGGTAGGAGAGAACAGATTCGGTCATCCGCATAAAGAAACATTGGATAAACTGGAAGCTAAGAAATTTAAGATTTTAAGAACCGATGAAGACGGCTCAATTAAAATAGAGTCAGACGGCGAAAATTTTTGGGTTGATACTTCGATTTGACTCGGTATCAACCTGTCTTCGACTCCCCCGATGGTCATCGGGGTCGCTCAGACTCGAGGAGAGTATAGTCGAAGGGTTGACAAGTAATCTCTAAATATTTAATATTAAATTGTAATAAATTTCATCTTAACAAATGACTACTTATCTTTACCTCAAGCAATTAAATTTTTTAAAGCCAGCTTTCTACTTAGGAGTAATTTTACTTCTAGGTCTTCTTTTGGTTGTGCTTTTAAATATGCAGGAGGTTTTGTGGTAAGTTAGTTCATTTGAACATAAAAAGAAAAGAACCTACTGCAATGCCAGAAGGTTCTTTTCTTTTTACCCCGTTAGAAGTCCGATGCGAGAATGCATCGGCAGACGCCGAAGGCGTCTTACTTCTAACGGGGTTTAGGGGAAGATTTTGCCTCGTTTTAAGTTCCGGCGAAGCTTTTTTTATTGGTTCAAATGGTTATTTTTTGATAAAATAAACTGGTAAACTCTATTAGATATATTAAGTAAACCCCGTTGGATTATTCATAGAGCTATTTTGTGCCGTTTGTTATTTTTGCTGTGTATCATGTGTTATATGCTATTTATTATTAAAAAGGTATCTAACGGGGTAAATAATTTGTTATAATTTTACAAAGAATTATCTAACAGGGTAAAGAGAGGAGAAGTGAAAATAAATCAAAAAAGATTAGTCAGCGAGTTTATAAAACTTGTAAAAATTTCCAGCGAATCTGGAGAAGAGCAAGAAATTATTAAATATCTAAAAAAAGAGCTTCAAAAGCTCGGTTTTAAAACCTTTATAGACAAAACGGGCAATTTGATCGCCAGAAATTCCGAGAAACCCAAGTTAATTTTATCCGCCCATACCGATACTGTTAAACAAGGTAAAAACATCAAACCTATTATCACAAAAAGTGGCGTCATCAAAACCGACGGCTCAACAATTTTAGGCGCTGATAATAAAAGCGGTATTGCTGCCATATTAGAGGTTTTGAGAATGGTTAAAGATAATAAACAAAAAATTGGATTAGAAGTGGTTTTCACGGTTTCTGAGGAAATTGGATTAATAGGTTCGAGTAATTTGGATTTTAAAAAACTTAAAGCAAAAAAAGCCATAAATATAGATGGTCGACCAGGAAGAATTGATGCAGGAGAGCCAGCAACGATGCATTTTGATATTGAGATAACAGGGAAAGCCGCTCATGCAGGCCTTCGTCCAGAAGAAGGTATTAATGCTATTCGAATCGCTTCAGAATCCATCTCAAAGATAAAATAGGGAAGAATTGATGAAGAAACAACAGCAAATATAGGTATAATTAAAGGTGGTACAGCAAGAAATGTTATTCCAGAAAAAGTCCAAATTCAAGCAGAAGCAAGGAGTAGGGATGTTAAAAAATTCAAATCATATTCAAAAAAGATTGTTTCGGAGTTTCAGAAATCTACTAAGAAACATAAAGCAAAAATTAAAATAAAAGCAATACAAAGAAGCTCTGTTTACAATATAAACAAAAAAGATGATATAGCAAATCTTCTTATAAAAAGCTGTAAAGAAAACAAAATAACGGTTGATTTTTCACCGAGCAATGGCAATACCGATGCAAATGCATTTAATAGTCATGGCATAAAAAGTGTTTCGATGGGTGGAGGTGGTGATAATATTCATTCAACAAGAGAAATCCTTAAAATAAAAGATTTGGTAAATGGCACCAAAGTCATTTATGATGTAGTTTCTAAATTAGCAAAGGAAAATTAAAATGTCAGGGCATTCAAAGTGGGCACAAATTAAAAGAAAAAAAGGAGTCGCGGATGTAAGGCGCGGGATGGCTTTTTCAAAAACTGCCAGAATGATAACTTTAGCAGCCAAAACCGGGTCGGATCCAAATACTAATTTTCGTCTGCGTTTGGCATTAGAGTCAGCCAAAAAAATCAATATGCCTCAAGCCACAATTTTAAGAGCTATAAAAGGAGCCTCCAAAGAAGGCGCGGTTTTAGAAGAAGTAATGTACGAAGTTTACGGTCCCTTTGGTGTCGCTTTGCTAATTCAAGTTGTGACCGATAACAAAAACCGAGCCTCCTCTCAGGTGAAAAGTACTCTTACAAAATTCGGAGGTTCAATGGGAAGAGCTGGTTCTGTCTCCTGGATATTTGAACAAAAAGGATTAATAACTATAGAAAAAAAAGGGATGGATGAAGAAACAAAAGAAAATCTAGAGCTTAAAGCAATTGATTTAGGAGCAGAGGATATAAAAGAGGAAGATGAATTGTTGGAAATTTATACGGCACCTCAGAAAGCTCATAAAATTGCTGAAGAATTAAAAAAAGAGGGTTTTAAAATTGAGTCCGAGAGTTTAGAAATGCGTCCCAAAAATATTGTAAAAATAGAAGAATCAACCAAGGCGGATAAAATTTTAAAACTCATGAATGCCTTAGAAGACTTGGAAGATGTTGATCAGGTTTATGCAAACTTTGATATCCCTACCAAACTTCTAGAAGAAGTTACTCACTAATACAGTACTAATTAAACCAAATGTTCCCGAATAAATCATTAGAGAAAATTAGGTAAAAATTAGTATTTCATTAGAGAGTAATTTAGGATAAATTCTTATGGCAAAATTAATAGAACCAGAATTAAGCTATAAAATTGTAGGAATATGTTTTAAAGTGCATTCGGAATTAGGTTGTAGATATCAAGAAAAGTATTATCAGAAAGCGCTAGAGATTGAGTTTAAGAATCAGGGATTGAAGCATGAAAAAGAGTTAAAAGTTGATTTAAATTATAAAAATGAGAAAATTGGTAGGTATTTTTTAGATTTTTTGATTGATGGAAAAATAGTTCTG
Source organism: uncultured Candidatus Saccharibacteria bacterium (assembly GCA_964482765.1). Taxonomy (GTDB): domain Bacteria; phylum Patescibacteriota; class CPR2_A; order CG2-30-33-46; family CAYZYZ01; genus CAYZYZ01. Next base: position 19,001 of record CAYZYZ010000002.1, read on the forward strand.
GAGATTAAAACAGCCAATTATTTTCATAAAGATGATATTAAGCAAGTGGTAAGTTATTTAAAATCAAAAAATCTGCCGCTAGGGATACTTGTTAATTTTAAAAAAGATCAATTACAGTTTAAGAGAATAATTAATCCAGAAATTAGTAACAATTAGGTAAAATTAGTATTTCATTAGGGAGTATAATCTATGATTATACTAGGTATTGATCCGGGTACTGCTACAACCGGCTATGGTATAATAAAAAAAGAACAGGATAAAATTGCCTGTTTAGATTTTGGCTGTATCTTAACTTCCAGCAGGGAGACTTCTGAAAAAAGGCTTCTGGAAATATATGACGAGGTGGTCAAACTTATTAAAAAATGGAAACCGGAGATTGTGGCAGTAGAAACCCTTTTCTTTTTTAAAAACGAAAAAACCGCTTTTTCGGTTGGTCAGGCAAGAGGTGTTATAATTTTGGCAGCTGTAAAAGAAAAGAAAAATATCTTTGAAGCAACTCCTCTCCAAGTAAAACAAGCAGTTTCCGGTTATGGGAAAGCCGACAAATCCCAAGTCCAAAAAATGGTTAAACTCCTACTTAATTTAAAAGAAATTCCCAAGCCCGACGATGCCGCCGATGCCTTGGCGGTTGCTATAACCTGCGTAAACACGAATAAGCACGAATTATAAACACAAATGTTCACTAATAAATATATTTAAGGAGTTATTCGCGATAATTAGTAATTAATTTGCGAAAATTAGCTATGAAAAAACTAAAAATTGCCTTTTTATCGCCGCTTTTTGAAAGCGTTCCACCAAAAACTTATGGAGGAACCGAGCTTATAGTTTACTATCTAGCAGAAGGGTTAAAAGAGAGGGGGTACGATGTGACAGTTTTTGCTTCTGGTGATTCAAAGTTGAAGACAAGATTAATCAAAATGTGTCCTAAGGCTCTTAGAACCGACCCAGCTGTTACCAATCCCCAAGCGTATATCAGCTTAATGATGGGGAAATTTTTTCAAAGATGGGCTAATAAATTTGATATTATTTCTAATCATACTGACTTTAATGCTTTAGTTTTTAGTCATTGGACAAAGAAGCCTATTATAACAACCTGCCACGGTGTTATTATTCCTGAAAGAAGAGTCTGCTATACTTATTACAATAGAAATACTTATTTTATTTCCATTTCCAAGAACCAAAGAAACAATGCGCCTTATCTTCGCTACATAGCCACAATTTATCACGGTATCGATTTAAAGCACTTTAAACCAAATAACAAACCAATGGATTACTTGTTTTGGCTTGGTAGGATATCACCCGACAAAGGTACAAGAGAAGCAATAGAGATAGCTCATAAGACTGGCAGAAGATTAATTTTAGCCGGGAAAATTGACGATATAGAGATGGAATATTTTGAAAAACAAATAAGCCCCTTCATTGACGGAAAGCATATTCAATTTGCTGACGAAGTTACTTTAAAAGAAAAAGCCGAGTATTTAAAGAATGCTTATGCGCTTCTTTCTCCTTTAAACTGGCAGGAGCCTTTTGGTTTGATAGTCATAGAGTCGCTTGCTTGCGGAACCCCTGTTTTAACAACCCGAAGGGGCTCAATGCCAGAAATAATAGACCATGGCAAGACTGGTTTTATTGCTAGAAATGATGTAGAGCTAGAGAAATATGTTGATAGGATTCCGGAGATAGACAGGACATATTGTAGGAAAGTTGCAGAAGAACGGTATAATAAAGAAAGAATGATAGATGAATATGAAAAAGTTTTCTTAAGAGTCCATAAAAACCACTGCAAAAAATGAAAAATTTTCAATTTCTAATTTCTAATTTTCAAAAAATTTTTAACTTTTCATTTTTAACTTTTAACTTTAAACTTATATGATCGGTAGATTAAAAGGGAAAATTTTAGAAAGAGGTCCGGACTGGGTTCTGCTGGACGTTTCTGGCGTAGGGTACAAAATTTTTGTTCAACCCTTAATATCGAGAAAACTTTCGGAAAAAGAGGCAATTTTTTATACTCATCTTTATGTTCGTGAAGATATGATGAACTTGTATGGATTTTTGAAGGAAGAAGAACTAGAGCTTTTTGAACTCTTGATTTCTATTTCCGGAGTCGGACCCAAAGCCGCTCTAGGAGTTTTAAGCGTCGGTGATGTTCCTTCAATTAAAAAAGCTATCGTTGAAGGAAGAAGCGATTTATTGATGGGGGTTTCTGGAGTCGGCAGAAAGATGGCCGACAGGATTGTTTTAGAGCTTAAAAACAAAATAGAAGCTTCAGGAGATATTATTCTGTCCAAAGCCCTAGCGCCTGAAGACGAAGATGCCGTTCAAGCTCTGGTAAACTTAGGATACAAGAAATTAGAGGCTTCTGAAGCTATAAAAAAAGCTTCGCCAGAACTTGAGGCAGGGCAAAAAGTAAAAGAGGCTTTAAGATTTCTGGGGAAATAAGCAATATGAAAAAAGAGAACAAAAATGAAGACATAATAGAGAACAAAAAAGAAGAAGATTTTGAAAGGACTCTTCGTCCCAAAATTCTTAAAGATTATATCGGTCAGGAAAAAATCAAAGAGAGTCTTAGGGTTTTTCTGGAAGCTGCCAAAAAAAGAAAAAGGGTCCTAGAGCATCTCCTTCTCTATGGACCGCCTGGATTGGGCAAGACCACCCTGGCTCACATAATCGCCAGCGAGATGGGTGCCAGCATAAAAGCCACTTCTGGTCCGGCAATCGAAAGGGCGGGCGATTTAGCCAGTATAATCACTAATTTGGAAGATGGCGACATTCTTTTTATAGATGAGGTTCACCGCCTAAACCGAGCCATAGAAGAGATTTTGTATCCGGCGATGGAGGAGTATAAACTCGACATAATAATAGGAAAAGGACCCTCAGCTAAAACCTTACGACTTGATGTTCCTCATTTCACCTTAGTTGCTGCAACGACTCGAGTCGGACTTTTGTCTTCCCCTTTGCGTGATAGATTTGGAGCAGTTCATCGTCTTGATTTCTATAACGACGGGGAAATTGGGGAGATTATAGAACGGTCTTCAAAAATTCTTAAAATCAAGGCTGATAAAAAGAGTGTTGGAGAGATAGCTAGAAGAGCTAGAAAGACTCCAAGGACTGCCAATCGGCTCCTAAAAAGAGTTCGTGATTATGCGGAAGTCAAAGCCTCAGGAGTTGTAACTGAAGAGGTGGCAAGGCAGGCTATGGAGATGTTGGAGATAGATGATATGGGTTTGGACAGAACCGACAGAAAAATCTTGAATCTAATAGCCGAAAAATTCGGCGGCGGACCAGTCGGCATCGACACCATTGCCACTGCCATTGGCGAAGAGAGAGAAACAATAGAGGATATCCATGAGCCCTACCTTTTACAGATAGGATTTTTGGATAGAAC
>CAYZYZ010000002.1:22485-27464 GCA_964482765.1 uncultured Candidatus Saccharibacteria bacterium
TTCGCTGGCTTTAAAAAACGGCGCGGATGCTCCTATAAAATTTCCCAAAATAAATGTTAAAGAACTCCTTCTAATAAGAAAGTAGATTTATGCAGTTTCAACAAAATAAAGACGAAAAAATAGAAATGATTATAAGAAGACATTGGTTTTGCGTTATGGGCTTGGTGGCTCTAATTACTGCTATGTCAATCTTACCTGTAGTTGCCTATTTCATTTTGAAGTCGTATATAAATTTAACCCAAGGATTTTATAACATCTTTGTTTTGAGTCTGGGAATCTACTATATGTTTGTTGCCACCTTGTTTTTTATTGGCTGGCTTGATTACTATCTTGATGTTGCCATTATTACTAATGAGAGAATAGTTGATATAGACCAGGAGGGTCTTTTTAACCGCAAGGTTTCCGAACTTCACTTTTCCAAAGTTCAAGATGCCACTGCAGAAGTTAAAGGGATTATGCGCACCATGTTGAATTTTGGTGATGTACAGGTGCAGACTGCCGGCACCCAGGAAGAATTTATACTAGACGAGATACCCAATCCATATAAAGTAGCGAAAATCATTATAGATTTCCAGCAGCGCTGTATCGAGAATTTGGGACAAAAGACTAATACAGACGGAGTTTAGAATTCTGATGTCAAGAGGTTGCCAAGTGCCAAGGGTTGGACCCTTGGCAAAGGCTAAAAGAAAGAAAAAGATATTGACATACCAGCAAAAAGAAGTTATATTATAAATTGAAGTTGAAGGTGAGCGCGAAAAAGCTCACTTTTTTGGTCAGAAGTAATAAATTTAATGTAGCCCCGATAATAATCGGGGTCCCGACTACCTTAAAAAACTAATGGAGGTGTCGGGAAAAGGCAAAATATGGATCAATCAAAATTTACACAAGCAATAAATCAAATCGCTGATGAGAAGGGTTTGCCAAGAGAAAAAGTCTTGGAGACCGTCGAGGCAGCTTTGGCTGCAGCCTACCGTAAGGATTACGGCAAAAAAGAGCAAAACATCAAAGTCAATCTCAATCCCCAGACAGGAAAGATGGATATCTTTTTACTGAAAGAGGTTACAGAAGAGGTAGAAAATGAGGAAGCCCAAATGACAGAGAAGGAAGCCAAAAAACACAAAAAAACTGCCAAAGTCGGCGATGTAATCGAGATTCCCCAGCCTCAGCCAGAGGGGTTTGGACGAATCGCCGCTCAAACCGCCAAGCAGGTCATAATCCAGCGGATTAGGGAAGCCGAAAGAGAGGTGGTGATAAAGGAGTATTCCTCTAAAGAATTAGAATTAGTAAACGGCGTTGTCCAACGGACCGAGGGCAATAACATAATTGTTGATATTGGAAAAACAAATGGCATAATATTTTCTTCTGGTCAGGTTGAAGGTGAAAGATACCGAATCGGTCAAAGAATGAAAGCTTTGATTGAAAAAGTAGAAGAGACGCCTCGAGGACCTCAGATTACACTGTCTCGCTCACATCCCAAACTTATTGAGAGACTTTTTGAGCTGGAGGTTCCGGAGATTGCCTCAGGCACCGTCCAGATAAAATTCATAGCCAGAGAAGCCGGCTCAAGAACCAAAATCGCCATTGCTTCCAATAAAGAAGGAGTCGATCCAGTAGGTTCCTGCGTTGGGCAGAGAGGCACCAGGGTTCAGGCAGTTATCGCCGAATTGGCAGATGAGAAAATAGACTGCATTTTATGGGACGAGGACCCAATAAATTTCATAGTCAACGCTCTTTCGCCAGCAAAGGTTACCAAAGTTGGTATCGATGAGAAAAAGAAAGAAGCCCAGGTTTTCGTTCCTCAGGATCAGCTTTCTTTGGCTATTGGAAAGAATGGACAAAACGTACGATTAGCGGTAAAATTAACAGGCTGGAAGATTGATGTTCTTGCTGAAGAAGAAAAGAAAAGTGCAACCGCAAAGGGCGCAAAAGAAATCGCAAAAAGCGCAGAGAGTGCAACCGCAAAGGGCGCAAAAGAAATCGCAAAAAGCGCAGAGAGTGCAACCGCAAAGGGCGCAAAAGAAACCACAAAGAGCGCAGAGGAGTCCTTAAAGGTCGCAGAAAAAGAGGAAAAGAAAGAATCATCAAAACCAGAAGAAAGGAAAGCCGAAGAAAAAGGTAAAGAATCAAAGAAAGAAAACGTTCTAAAAAATAAAAATAAAAAATAAATTGTTACCCCGCACATAAAAATTTATGTACGGGGCTCCGGCCTCGCCAAAGAGATAATTATTGCGAGGCCTCAAGGAGAAAAAAATGAATCAAAATTTTCAAAGATTTACTGCCAACGCCAAGAAATCTTTGCTTCAAGCCCAAAAAATAGCTGAGGTTTATGGCACCGAAATTAAATCAGCTCACATTTTGTTGGGTTTTTTAAACACCAAAGAGGGATTGGCGTATGACATATTAAAAAGTTTTGGCTTAACTATAGAGAAAATCAATACAGTCATGGACTTCACCGAGTCAGTTGGACCCAAAAAAGTAGGTCTTTCGGTTGATGCCAAAAAAATCATAAATAAGGCTTTAGAGCTAGCTAAAAGATACAATCAGCTTTATGTAGGCACCGAGCATCTTCTTTTAGGTGTTCTGTCTGAAAGTGCTGAGATTAATAATATTTTGGAGCGCCTCGGAATTCCAAAAGAGGATATTAAAAATCAGGTAGAGACTCTTCTGGCGGGCGACTTTTCAGAGTCTTCTTTTCCCGACCTTTCAATTTTCGGCGGAAGAGACTTAGAAGGTCAAAGGAGAGAACCTGCTGGCAAGAAGACCCCGGTCTTGGATAAGTTTGGTACTGATTTAACTATCCAGGCGAAAGAAGGTAAGTTAGATCCTATTATCGGTCGCTCTCGTGAAATTGCCAGAATAATCTCCATTCTAAACAGAAGAATAAAAAACAATCCCATTATTATCGGCGAGCCAGGAGTCGGAAAGACAGCTATTGTTGAGGGGTTGGCTCAGAGAATCGTCAATGAGGAAATTCCAGAAATGCTTCTGGGAAAGAGGGTGGTAATTCTGGATTTAGCCGGGATGGTCGCCGGCACTAAATATCGAGGTGAATTCGAAGACCGCTTGAAAAAAGCCATAAACGAGGTTAAAAAGTCCGGTGATGTCATACTCTTTATTGATGAGTTCCATACCATAATCGGTGCCGGTGCTGCTGAAGGCGCTATCGACGCCGCTAATATCTTAAAACCCATGCTCTCCAAGGGCGAAATCCAAGTAATTGGTGCAACGACTTTAGGCGATTATCAGAAACACATCGAAAAAGATCCGGCTTTAGAGCGAAGATTTCAGCCCGTTCTTGTTAAAGAACTAACTGTCAGAGAAACAATAGAGGTTCTTAAAGGAATTAGAAAACTATATGAAGAGTATCACAAAATAACCATTACCGATGAAGCCATAGAGGCAGCCGCTAAATTGTCTTACCGCTATATCACCGATAGGTTCCTGCCAGACAAAGCCATAGATTTGATTGATGAGGCGGCTTCAAAACTTCGGGTAGAGAATGGTGATGTTCCCCAAGATTTAAGAAACAAACAAAAGCAGTTGGAAAAATTGCTGGTTGAAAAAGAAGAAGCGGTTGCAAGACAGGAGTATGAGAAAGCCGCCCAGCTTAAGATAAAAGAGATGCGCCTTAAAGAAGAGATTAAAGATTTTCAAAAAAGGACTCCAACCAAAGATATGAAAGAACTCTCAATTGACGCCGAGGATATTGCCTCTGTCGTTTCTTCCATGACCGGTGTTCCCATAACCAGACTCGTCAAAAAAGAAACTGAGGCTTTGCTGGATTTGGAGAAACAGCTCAAAAAGAGAATTATCGGGCAGGACGAAGCAGTAGACGAAGTTGCTAAATACATAAAAAGGTCCAGAACCGGGATTTCAGATGCCCAAAGACCCAATGGTTCATTCATCTTCCTTGGTCCCACTGGTGTCGGGAAAACCGAGCTGGCAAGGGTGCTGGCTTCCGAGATCTTCGATAACGAGTCAGCGCTCATAAAAATAGATATGTCCGAATTTATGGAAAAGCACAATGTTTCACGCCTAGTTGGTGCGCCAGCCGGCTATGTCGGCTATGAAGAAGGGGGGAAGCTTACCGAAGCGGTCCGTCACAATCCATATTCCTTGATTCTTTTAGATGAGATAGAGAAAGCTCATCCCGATGTTTTCAACATCCTTCTTCAAATTTTGGAAGACGGATATTTGACTGATGCCAAGGGCAGGAGAGTAGACTTTAGAAACACTATTATCATAATGACCTCCAACATCGGAATGGAGAAATTGACTAGACAGGCGGAGGTTGGTTTTAAGGCTGAAAGCAGGAACGAAAAAGAAAAAGCTCAGGATAGGTACGAGACTATTAAAAAAGAGGTCTCCAAGGAATTAAAAGATAAGTTTAGACCCGAATTCTTGAACCGAGTTGACAAAATTATAGTTTTTAGACCGCTGGGCAAAGAGGCGATTTTGAAGATTGTAGACCTCAAGCTTAGAGAGCTTGCCGAAAGAGTTGCCGAGCAAAAAATAACTTTGAAATTCGCCAAAAAAGTGGAAGACTTTATTACCAAAGAAGGCTACGACACGGAAAACGGCGCCCGACCGATTAAGAGGGCAATACAGAACTTAATAGAAGATCCGCTGGCGGAGGGAATTCTTTTAGAGAGATACAAAGAAGGGGATACTGTGAGAGTGACTTTGGAAAGCGGGAAGGTTCATTTTACGAAGATTAAGTCAGCAGTTAGAAAATAATTTAGGGCATCAGTGATTAGTAATCAGTTATTAGTTACTAGGCATTAGGCAATAATAATGAAGCAAAAATCCGGCAGTCGCCGGATTTTTGCTTTACTGTTTTTTATATAATGTTTTTTTGAACCATATTAAAAATATAACAAATATTCACGATCGTGAATATTTGTTATATTTTTTAGTCTTAAAATTTAAATAGTTTTTTAAGAAGCATGGAAAAATTTGTTAACTGCCTGCCCGTCCGA
>CAYZYZ010000002.1:27564-29082 GCA_964482765.1 uncultured Candidatus Saccharibacteria bacterium
GAAGTCCCGTAGGGACGAAGGAGGGTTTACTGTTAACTGTTATTTGTTGTAATATAAAACTACCATGCCGAAAACAACTACTTCTATCTATGTTTGCGAGCAGTGCGGTAATGAGCAGACCAAATGGTCCGGCCGGTGTCCGGTTTGCGGGGCGTGGAACAGTCTTTCTGAAATGAAATTTTCCAAATCCAAGGCAGGGAAAGATTTAAAGCTCGATGCAACTTCTTTGAAAAAACTCGGCGAGGTAAAAGATTCACCGATTCAAAGAATCCAGACTGGCATTTCAGAGTTTGACCGGGTAATGGGCGGAGAAACCTCCACACCCTCAACAGGCTCGGGGCAAGCAGGAATTGTTTTAGGTTCTGTAACCTTAATTTCCGGCGAGCCGGGAATTGGCAAATCAACCCTGATTTTGCAGGTTTTATCTAGTCTTTCCCAAAAAAATTTGAAGTGTCTCTATCTCTCCGGCGAAGAATCCGAACAGCAGATAAAAATTAGAGCTGATCGTTTGGGGGTGGACTCTAAAAATATTTTTTTGCTCACCGAGACCAATGTTTTGTTCATCGACAAGGTAATAGCGAAAGAAAAAATTGATTTAGTGGTTATTGATTCCATACAAACCGTAGAGAACTCCAATTTTGAAAACAGCCCGGGCAGTATCACTCAGATAAAAGAATCAGCCAGTTATGTTATAAAAATTGCCAAGTCCAAAAATATCCCGGTTTTTATTGTCGGTCATATCACCAAAGAGGGTTCCATTGCCGGTCCCAAAATCTTAGAGCACCTGGTGGACACGGTTTTATATTTTGAAGGCGAGCGGTTTCATACCTTTAGAATCTTGCGAGTCATCAAAAACCGCTTCGGTGCAGTGTCAGAAGTCGGCATTTTTGAAATGACCGATAAAGGACTTCTGGAAATAAAAAACCCGTCAGAAGTTTTTGTCTCCAAAGAAAATAAAGTCGGTTCGGTGGTGGCGGTGACTTTGGAGGGGACTCGTCCGCTCTTGGCAGAGGTCCAGACACTTATTACCAAAACCAATTTTGGTTATCCCAAAAGAACCGCTTCCGGCTATGATTTAAACCGGCTTCAGATATTGATTGCTGTCTTAAGCCGCGCCTTAAGGATGCCTTTAGGAGCGCTCGATGTTTATGTGAGCATTGCCGGAGGGCTTAAAGTTAGGGAGCCGGCAACTGATTTAGCAGTCTGCCTTTCAATCATCTCCTCATTTAAAAAAGTTAAGCCGAAGGAGAGCTTGGCGGTATTCGGAGAGGTTGGGCTTTTAGGGGAAGTGAGAAATATCTCCAAAACCAAAGAGAGAATAAAAGAAGTGGAAAGCCTGGGTTTTAAGCAGTGCATAGTTCCTCATTTAACTGATGAAAAATCCGACAAACTTGAAATTATAAAAGTCTCTAATTTAGAAGAGGCTTCGCAGAAGGCGTTTGGCAAATAGGGGTTTTCAAATCTTTTTAAATAGTGTATTATATTAGTGTATTATATTTATCTCCTGCTGTTTTTATC
>CAYZYZ010000002.1:29182-31827 GCA_964482765.1 uncultured Candidatus Saccharibacteria bacterium
TTTTTATCATGGATTTATCACTCATCATAATTATTTTAACAGTGGCTTTAGTTGTTTTTTTAGCCACTTCCAAGCTTTTAAAACTACCGCTTAAAAAACTTATTTTCGGTACAGTAGGTTTAATAGTGGGACTTTTAATATCCGCTCTTTTGAATATAGCCGTCTCCAAAATTCCTGGAGTGGTGGGTGAGTATCTACCATTGGCAATTTCTGTTCTTTTCGGTTTTGCCGGAGTTTATATTTTTATCGCCCAGGAAAAAGCAGTTTCTTCCTTTTTTGAAAGGATTTTAAAGGAAATTGATATTTTGAAAAGACTTGTTCCTAAAAAAGAAGAAGCCAAAGGCTTAGGTTTACAGGAACTTGTTGTTGACACCAGCGTAATAATTGACGGCAGAATCGAAGACATCTTAAAAACCGGGTTTATTTTAGGAAAGCTCATAATTCCCAAATCCGTGATTGATGAACTCCACAAAATATCTGATTCCAATGATAATCTTAAAAGAAATCGCGGAAGAAGAGGGTTGGAAATTTTAGAGAAAATTCAAAAGATGAAGGGAATTGAAACAGAAATTTTAGAAGACGAGTTTCCTTTGGTTAGAGGAGTGGATGCTAAACTGGTAAAGATAGCCAAAAAAAGAAAAGCGCATATTTTAACAGTCGATTATAATCTAAATAAAGTTGCCCAAATCCAAAAAGTCTCGGTTTTGAATATTAACGAACTGGCAAATGCCTTGCGCGCCGTGGTTCTTCCCGGTGAGGAACTGGAAGTAAAAATAGTTCAAGAGGGTAAAGAAAAAGGACAGGGCTTGGGATATCTTCCGGACGGCACTATGATTGTGGTTGAGGGCGGAGAGAAGTTGATCGGCGAAACAATAAAAGCTCAAGTCTCTAGAATCTTTCAGACTGTTGCCGGCAGAATGATTTTTGTAGAACCAGTTAAAAAAACAACTGACAATTAACAACTGACAATTGACAAAGATGGCATTTAGATTTAGAAAATTCCCAGTTTATAAAGAAGCTGTACAATTTAGAAAAGAAATAAAAGATTTGGCAGAAAATTTTCCCAAAAAGGAAATTTATATTCTTTTCTCTCAAATTGTTAGAGCAGCTGACTCAATAGTTTTAAATATAGCAGAGGGTGCTGATAGGGGTACAGATTTAGATTTTGCTAGATTTTTAAATAATTCTTTAACCTCAGTAAATGAGGTTGTTGGTTGTTTAGATTTAGCTTTAATAGATAAATATATAACTCAGGAATTACATGAGAAATTTTTACAAAAGGCCGAAGAATTAGCAAATCAATTAACAGCATTTAGAAAATCTCTATTAGATAAACCAACTAAATAAAACTGTCAAATGTCAAAAATTAAAAAAGTCAACTGTCAGTTGTCAAATGTCAACTGTGGTATAAAATTGCAAAGACAATTTTATACCAGAAATACTCTTAAAGTAGCGAAAGAGCTTTTGGGGAAATATTTAGTACGCAAGATTGACCCTTCGACTCCGCTCAGGGTTGGCAAAATTGTAGAAACCGAAGCCTACATGGGGCCGGACGATTTAGCCTCCCATGCTTCGCGCGGCAGAACTCTAAGAACAGAAATTATGTTTGGCAAATCCGGTATCGCCTACATATATTTAATATACGGAATGTACTATTGCTTCAATATTGTTACTGAAAAAGAAGGATATCCAGCCGCAGTTTTAATCCGCGCCGCGGAGACCCTGCAAGGGACTGTCCCTGCAGGGACAGTCCCTTGCAGGAAACTGGCTTCGGGACCGGGGAAGTTATGTAGGTATTTTAAGATAGATAAAAATTTAAACGGCGAGGATTTGATTACTTCTTCTAAATTATGGATTGAAGATAGAGGTGTGAAAATCAAAAAAAGTGATATGGTATTTGCCGAGAGAGTCGGTGTCGATTATGCCAAGCATTGTGCCAATTATCCCTGGCGTTTTTATATAAGAAACAACCCCCTTGTCTCCAAAAATTTGTCTCCTAAAAATGAGTAAGTTGCAAGGGACTGTCCCTGCAGGGACAGTCCCTTGCAACACCTGGGCATATAAAGTATACTCTAAATATGCCAGCAAGGAATTCTTTAAAAGAATATATCAAAGGAGGGATTTACCATATTTATAATCGCGGTATCGATAAACGTGATATTTTTTTAGACAAAAGGGATTATCAAACTTTTCTATTCTTTCTTAAAATTTATCTTTTAGATAAGGAAATTTTGGAAACAGAACTACAAGGGACGGACACTTGCAAAATTGAGAGGAATAATTTTGCTGACGAAATCAAACTTTTAGCTTACTGTTTAATGCCAAATCATTTTCACCTTATGGTTAAACAAAATGGCGAGTATTCTATTTCAAGATTCATGAAATGTATAGCCACAAATTATTCTATGTATTTTAATAAACGAAACAATAGAACCGGAACACTTTTTCAGGGTAGATATAAAGCCGTTTTAATTAAAGAAGATAATTATCTTTTGCATCTTTCTAGATATATTCATCTTAATCCTCTAGAAAAGGGACTGTCCCTAGCAAAATTAAGGAAGCATAGCTATTCTAGCTACTCAGATTATCTGGGTGAAAGACATACAAAGTGGGTTAAACCTAAAATTATCTTGGAATTTTTTGAG
>CAYZYZ010000002.1:31927-35421 GCA_964482765.1 uncultured Candidatus Saccharibacteria bacterium
TGTAGAGGCTCAACAAAAATACGAAATGGATTACCAAAAGATAAATTTTTCTGGAGAAGAGGGAAAAAAGAATTTATCAAAACTTAAAAACAGAGTTTTAAATCAATTAATAGAGGAAGAGGTGATTGTCCAAGAAGCAAAGAAAATGGGAATTACAATTAGCCAAAATGATATTGACCAAGCATACCAAAATAAGGCAAAAGCTAGCGGAGGAGAAAGCAAACTAAACGAACTCATCTCCAGCTATTATGGTTACTCAAAAGAGGAATACAAAAAGTATATAGTAGAGCCAGAGCTTTTAAGGCAAAAACTCCAAGAAAAAGTTCAAACCTCGGATGAAATAAACAAAGAAGCCAAAAAAGACGCAGAGAATATTCTAAAACAGTTAAAAAACGGGGCTAACTTCCAAGATCTGGCTAAAAAATTAAGCCAAGACCAAGCTTCGGCTCCCAATGGCGGCGATTTAGATTGGATTGGAAAAGGAAAAATGGTTAAGGAGTTTGAAGATCAAGCTTTTTCTCTGAAAGAAGGCGAAATTTCTGGAGTGTTCAAAACCACTTATGGATATCACATCATCAAGGTGACGGAGAAAAAAGACTCAAAGGTCCGCGTTTCACAAATCCTCATTAAAACCAAACCTTTCACCGAGTGGCTCAGCGAAAAAGTTAAATCCGCCTCAGTCAAAATTTATGTAAATTTTTAGAAAACTCCTTGCTTTTTAAGTAAAAAATCTTATATAATTTATATAATAATGAAGATTTAAAAAAGCTAAAACTCATGGAAGATAAAAAAGTTCAAGTTTTATTAGAAGATATAAAATCACAATTTAAAGCTTTTGGCGAATGGCTGGGTTTAGTTAGAAAAAAAACAGATGCTATATTTGAAGCCGTTGGAAAACTGCAAGTTGATTTAACTCAGGTAAAAAGCGATATTAAGGCTATCAAAGGCAGACTAAGCGAACTTGAAAGCAAGGTAACTTCTTTAAATTTAGAGCAAAGCGTTACTAACGTGGAACTTAAAGATATTAAAGGTAGGCTAGTCTCGATTGAGGAAGAATTACAGGGAATTAGAAAAGATATTAAAACGAAACCCGAGAGAGAAGAAGTTGAAGAAATGGAAAAGCGAGTCGTCCTTTTAGAAAACAAATTGAAAATATAACAATATAACAATATAGCAATAAGAAAGATAGCTTAATATAATTTTAAAGGTATAAAAGTAAAATAAACTATGAAAAGGGTAAAAATTTATAAATATACAGCTTTTTTGGAACCAGCCGAGGAGGGTGGATATATTGTTTTTGTTCCTGTTTTGCCCGGTTGTGTAACTGAAGGTGATACTTTTGAAGAAGCCAAAAAAATGGCCCTTGATGCTATTCGAGGATACCTCGAAGTTTTAAAAGAAGATGGTGAAGACATTCCGATAGAGCAAGAAGAACCAATTCAGGTAAAAATCAACGTACCATTATCCGTAAAATAAGGGAATTTATGAATTCTCGGCTATCGTCAATAGACGCTCGACAATTAATCAAGGTTTTGAAGAAAATAGGTTTTGCAGAACGACGACAGACAGGTAGCCATTTAATCTTGAGACATCCCGAAACAGGAAAAATAATCCCGGTACCTATACATAAAAATAAAGATTTGAAAAAGGGAACATTAAGATCAATTCTTAAAACTGCCAATCTCTCAGTGAAAGAATTTAAAAAATTATTAAAATGAAAATAAATTTTGATAAAAAAGCCAATGCCTTATATATAACCTTTCAAAAAGGTAAGGTTTCTAAAACTTTAAAATTAAATGATGAAGTTTTGGTTGATGTTGGTTCTAAAGGTAAAATTTTGGGAATTGAGATTTTAGATGCCACATCTAAGATCTCACCTAAAAATCTTCAAGAATTTAACATTAATTTGGTGGGAATGGAACCAACAAAAGTTTAGCAATGGTATAACAGTATAATATAGAACCCTGTGCCAAGGGACGGACCCTTGGCAGATTGCCCATAAAAGTGTAGAGAGGAAAATAGAATATTATGGCGAAAAAAATTACATTAGAAAAATTGGCAATCATGGTGGCGAATGGTTTTGATGAAACCAATGGGAAAATTGATAAATTAGAGAAAAAAGTTGATAAAAGATTTGACAAAGTTGATAAAAGATTTGACAAAGTTGATAAAAGATTTGATAGAGTCGAAAAACGCCTCGCTATTATTGAGTTTGAAATGACAGAATTAGTTCATCGTGACGAATTTCGGCAATACATTGCCAGATTAGAAAAAGTAGAAGAAAAATTGGGATTAAAATAAATTTTTAATTTTGTAATTTTATAAATAATTTTTAATGAATTAATTTTTAAACATGAATTATGATTTAGAAGAACGAACTGCTAAATTTGGAGAGGATGTAATCGACTTTGTAAGAACGCTTAAGAGAAATGAGATTAATCGTCCTTTGATCAGCCAAATAATAAGGTCAGCAACTAGTATTGGCGCAAACTATATGGAAGCTAATCAGGCAAGTTCCAAAAAGGACTTTAAGAACAAAATCCGACTATGTAGAAAAGAAGCAAACGAGACAAAACACTGGCTGAGGATGATTTCCAAAGCTAATCCAGAAAAACAGAATGATTGCAGAAAATTATGGAAAGAAGCCCATGAACTGACTCTGATTTTTGCCAAAATATCCAAAACCTGTGAATAGTTTAATAGTTTAGGATTTAGAAAATTGTTGCATTATTTAAAAATTTAAAATTATAAAATTAAAAATTTATTTGCTTTCTGGACAACTCGGACAACCTTTTGATATAATGTTTTTAATATAAATAAAAATCTTTTGGCAACTGTCAAATGTTAACTGTAAATAGTTTAAATATATGATTCAAGTGACTAAAGAAAAGTTAATAAAAGATCTCGAGCGAGAATGTGAAAGATTACATAATTCCACCCGGACGGATATCCCGTTTTTATCGCCAGCTCACAATTATCTTCGCTCCAAATCTTCAATTTATTATCGTTGGTCTACCAATCCCAAAGCTTCTACTGTTCACAAAGTAGGAATTTTGGGATTTTTAGTATCTTTTTTATTTTTCACCTTCCTTCAGCTTATTTATCCGAATTTATTTTTACCTGTTCCCAAACCAGTTTTGGCGGGAGCTAATTCTAAGGTCTGGACAAGCCAGGCAGATTTTGAAACTGGAACCACCAGAACCAATGTTGATACCGCAAGTTCGCCAGGAGATGTAACTTTAACTACTACGGTTGCTACGGTTGAGGTGTTTCCGACAATTGCAGCCGGAGGCTACCACTCTTTAGCTATAAGATCAGATGGCTTACTCTTTGCCTGGGGATATAATTATCATGGTCAATTGGGCGACGGAACAACTGTTGATAAATCTTCACCTACCCAAATTGGCACTTCAACCTGGAAGGCCGTGGCTGCCGGATACTACCACTCTTTAGCTATAAGATCAGATGGCTTACTCTTTGCCTGGGGATATAAT
>CAYZYZ010000003.1:0-4697 GCA_964482765.1 uncultured Candidatus Saccharibacteria bacterium
ATGATGTATTCTAAAGCATCTTTGTAATTTGAGATGCCTCCGAGGCCAATAATGGGAATATTGACTGCTTTAAAAACCTGCCAGACTCGTAAAAGGCCGTGGGGTTTAATGGCTGGGCCGGAAATTCCGCCGGTAATCCCTCCTAGACGAGGCTTTCTTGTTTCAACATCAATAGTTAATCCTAAAAGGGTATTAATTAAAGATAGAGCATCAGCTCCGGCTTTTTCTGCTGCTTTAGCTAAAGGTTCAATTTTCCCCACATTTGGAGTTAGTTTAACAATCAGAGGCAATTTAGTCCTTCTTCTAACTTCACTAACTAATGGTTTAACTATTTTAGGATCCGAACCAAAAGGAAGATTGCCACCATGAATATTGGGGCAAGAAGTATTAATCTCAATACCAGAAACTCCTTTGGTTTTGTCTAATATCTCAGTCAGTTGAGCATAATCTTCAATGGTATCTCCGGCAATGCTGACAATTATTGGTGGTCCAAATTTTAAATATTGAGGCAAGGTCTCTTTGACAAATTTTTCAATACCCTCATTAGCTAAACCAATAGAATTTAAAAGACCGCCTTCTACTTTAACAATCCAAGGAAGAGGATTGCCCTTTTTTGGCTTTAAAGTAATCGTTTTGCTGATGATAGCTCCCAACTTTGAAGGGTTTTCAATTTTAGCAAAGCCCCTGCCAAAACCAAAGATTCCCGAAGCATTCATGACCGGATTTTTGAGTTTAAGTTTTCCAATTTTAACTTCTAAATTTGGTTTCATATTTCCATTTTATCCCAATTCCAAGATAAAGAAAAAGCCTTCAAACGACTCTCATAGAATTATGAGTTGCCGCCGAAGGCTATATAGTTTTTAAAACAAAGGTTAGGGTATACGATTTATGTAACCTTACACATAAGTATTTAAAGTCTTTAAATGTTAATAGGGGTTCGTTCTTCTCCCCTCATCTTTGATTAAAGTCTTCCGAGTTTTAATCCAAAAATAAGTAAGCGTGGCCGGGCCTAAGAGAGAATTTACAAACCAGATTATTGGAATAGGAATTTTATCTAAAAAACTTTTGGTTCTTCTAACTTCTCTGAGCTCGCCCATTATGGGATATTTCGAGTCGATAATTATCATAAAGAAGGTAATCGCTAAAGCCCAAAAGATTAACCAACCCAAACCAATCAAAATCCACCAATACCAAGCCATTTTTATCCATACCTCCCATTCTTTGATTTTTATTTACTTTTAAAGGTTCTATTTAAGACTTAAGATTAGCATTTTTTGAAAATTGATGTCAAGGAGAAATTTTATAATAAATGACGTCGCCGTCTTGAACCGTATAGTCTTTTCCTTCGATGCGAACCAACCCTTGTTCATGAGCCTTGTGCCAATCCCCAGTTTGTATCAGTGACTGCCAGTTAATAACTTCGGCTTTTATAAAGCCTTTCTCAAAATCAGTATGAATCTTGCCGGCGGCCTCGGGTGCTTTGGTGCTTTTTAAAATCGGCCAGGCTTGGATTTGCCCGCCTAGACTTATGCCAGTCGAGGCTGGTTTTCCCAAAATCAAAGTATAAAAAGTAATAAGGCTTAGAAGTTTATAAGCTTCTTTAATCAGTTTGTTTAGACCCGATTCGGCGATTCCGACTTCTTTCATATACTCCTTTGCTTCCGCCTCAGACAATTCAGCCAAATCCGCCTCTAGTTTAGCACCAATAAAAATAAACTGTTTACTGTTATCTGTTATCTGTTCATTGATTTGAGCTTCGCTCATATTTGCTACATACAAAATCGGCTTAGAGGTTAGAAGCTCGAGTTCTTCGATTTCCTCTTTTTCTTTATCAGTCAAGGTCATCTCTTTGGCGGGTTTCCCTTGGTTTAAATTCTCTATTAGTCTTTCTAAGATTTCTTTTTGCGGGCTTTGCGAATCTTTTGCGGCTTTGGCGTTAACGGTTTCTAGATCTTTCAATAAAAGTTCTGTCTGGATTGTTTTAATATTTTCTTCTGGATTAACCTCTCCTTGGACATTCGGATCTTTAAAGAATCTCACTACCTCCAAAATAGCATCACACTCTCTAATATGAGCCAAAAATTGGTTGCCCAATCCTTCGCCTTTATGCGCATCTTTAACTAAGCCGGCTATATCAACGAATTTTATAGTAGCGGGAATTTTTTTGGGTAAATTTAAAGCGTTTGCTAATTTATCTAGCCTTTCATCAGGAACCTCAACAATACCAATATTGGGCTCAATTGTTGTAAATGGATAATTAGCTACCTGCGCCTGAGCTTTTTTTAGCAAAGCATTAAAAAGCGTTGATTTTCCCGCATTAGGAAGCCCGATAATGCCAATTGAAAGTGGCATAAATCCTCCTTTAAATATCTTACTATTAAAATAATAAATGAAAAAGGGCAAGAAACTATCATTTTATAGATTTTAAAAATTAAATAATCAAAATAAAAAGTCCTTGTTTAAGATAAAGGACTTTAAAAATTTAATTTTTTCTTTCAAGCTATAAATCTATAGATTGGTAGCCAATATCCTTCCAATTTCGTAAGGATGAATGAAATAAATATTGGTTTTTTTAAGTTTCATTTTTCCTTGAAAACCCAAATTAACAATTAGAGCCTTTTTTGGCTGATAATGAGTTATGAAACTACGGAAACTACGGGAAATTTGAGGAGATTTTAAAGAGATTGCCTTAACTTCTATGGGTAGAATTATCCCCGCATAATTAGTTAAAACAAAATCAACCTCAGCTTTTTCTTTAGTTCGCCAGAAACGAAGCTGGGTATTAGTTTGTTTACAAATTTCAGAAAAAATAAAGTTTTCTAAAAGGGTACCTTTGTCTTGCCGGCTATCAAAATCATTAAAAGAATTAAGAGCAAAATTTCTGATTCCAGTATCTGTGAAATAAATTTTAGGCATTTTGGTTAGTTCTTTTCGAGGATTGCGAAAGAATGGTAAAATTCGTTTGATAATGAAGGTTTTCTCTAAAATTTCTAAATATTTTTCTATGGTTTTTCGCTCAGTTTTTAAAGATTGGCTGAGTTCGTTAGTATTCACTAATTGACCGATCTGGGCAGATAAAAATGAAACTAAGTTAGTAAAAGCAGTATGATTTTTGATCTTGAGAAATCCGATTATATCTTTCTCAATGTAACTTGAATAAATTTCTTTTAGAATCTCTTGTTTTTCTGAAATATTTGTTTCTAAAGCAATTCGTGGATAACCACCCCAATTAACAAAAGTAAATAAATATTCAATAATACGTTCCTTACTATAAGAAGAGATTTCTTTTTGGGAAATCAGTTTTGCCAAGGATGTATCCCAGAAAGAGAGAAATTCCTTAAAAGTAAACGGATAAAGATGAAAAATTCTTTTTCTACCAGTTAAAGACTCGTGAATTTTAGCTTTAATCTCTAAAGTAGAAGAACCAGTGAGAACAAATTTAACCGGTAAGTCTAAATCATATATTCCTTTGAAAAATATCCCAGCATTCTCTACTCGTTGAGCTTCATCTATAAAAACAAAAAGTTTTCCCCTACCTATTCTTTCTTTAAGAAAATTAATGAATTTTTGTTGGCTGGTGAAAAGATCTAATTCAGTTATAACATCTAAATTGAAAACTAGAATTTTATTTTCAGGATAGCCCTTTTTAATTAAGTGATCCTTTAATTGAGTAAGAAGTAAAGTAGTTTTTCCTACCTGTCTAGGACCAATAATAAGAGTAATCTCTGGTGCTTCTAAGTGTCGAGCAATCTCAGAAAATATTTGTCTTTTTACGAGATTTTGAGTGTTTTTTACCATACACTACCATTTTAGCCCATATTAAAATGGTTGTCAAGAGCAATAATTGTGGGACAAATGAATATTCCATACCAGATAAAGGATGTAATGGCTATTGCTCTTATTATAGATGGAACGACTGATCAAATTGGAGCCTTAACTAGAAAGTTAGGTAAGATTGAAGGTGTAAAAGTTAAATCAGCCATTCCATTACAGAATAATACTATCTGGTAAATTATAAAATGAACCAAAAAATAAAAATACTCAATATACCCTTGACAAAATATCAAGGGTATATTATTCTTAAAATAACGTAAATATCCTAAGTGAGAGGAAGTGTCTGATCACAAAGGAAAGAATAGAGTATTGATTTTATTATACTTACCTTGTGTTCAGACATATGGTGAGTTTTTAAATGAAGTAAGGAAATTAAAATGGTTTTAATTAATCGAATTATCAATAAGGGGCTAGGGGTTCTCAGAGAGAGAGAGAGAGAGAGAGAGATGTAAAATCCCCAGTCAAAGACAATATAAATAGACTAAAACACACTAGTATTATTAGTGTGTTTTTTTATAAAAAGTTGAATAAGGTCGAGTTCAACTTAAATTAATTTTAAAAAGGATGGAAAAATGAAAAAAATATTAGTTTTAATTCTAATTATTGCTCTGGTTGGTTTATTTAGCGGATTGGGAGTTTACAAGGCAAAGGCAGCAACTACTGCTCTAGATATTACTATGACTGCTGGAACCCTGACTGCTGAAGCTTCTGCTACGGCTACCTTAACCGGTAAAACGGTTTCTACTGCTGCTCAGACTTCAACCGGTAGCATTGCTAATGTCGGAGTGATAGATACCCGAGGATCAGGTGCCGGCTGGACCGCTACTATGACTTCTACCCACTTTACTACTCAGGCTACCCAA
>CAYZYZ010000003.1:4797-11386 GCA_964482765.1 uncultured Candidatus Saccharibacteria bacterium
TTGCGGCCGCTACCTATGCAGTAGGAGACAGCTGGTCAGCCGGTGTTGATGTCTTCCCTTATACCGGCTTAACGGTTACTCCGGGCACGATTACTGCTGCCAGTGGTAGCTTGACTGGCGTTACGGCTGGAGCAGCTGAGGCCTTAACCGGCACTACCGCTACTTCTGATGCCAAGACCTTGATGACCGCTACCGTAAATAATGGTTTTGGAGATTATGATCAAGCTCCGGGTTTGAGCTTGAGTGTTCACGCTAACCCCTTAGCAGGGTCATTTACAGCCACGGCTACTATAACTGTTTCCTAAGATTGCCTGAAGAGAACAAAAGTGGATTCGACAAGCTCACAGCAGACAGGGGTTAGCTTTGTTTAAGTTAACTCCTGCTTAGTGGTAATTATTTTTTGATTTATATTAAGTTTACTTGCTCTGAGTTTATCGAAGAGTTGAACTATTAAAGCAATTAGGGAAAATTTGTATTATGAAATATTCAAAAAAATTTATTTTAATTATTTCTTTATTCCTTGTTTTAGCTATTTCACTGAGTTCAAATTTAGCCCAGGCAATTAGTTATGGTGGTCTAGGTATCCAGCCTCACGAATGGGATCTTAAAAATCCTTTAACTAAATCTTGGTTTATTTATACTTTGGAGTCAGGGGAAACAAAAAAGGGGAAAGTGGATGTGATTAATTCTTCCAATGAACCGCAAGATATTAAGATTTATCCAGTTGATGCTGTAACTACCCAAGATGGAGCTTTTGCTCCTGAACCAGAGGATAAGGAAAAAATTGATGTCGGAGCCTGGATTACTTTATCTGAATCAGAAGTTTCTCTGAGGCCTAAAGAGACAAAAACTATTAAATTTACTATAAAAGTTCCAGAAAATGTTGAAGTAGGCGATCATATGGGAGCAATTATTGCCCAAGACAAAGAAATTCCAGAAGCAGAAGAAGGAACTGGTATGCGCATAGTCACTCGGGTAGGAGCCCGGATTTATTTGACTGTACCCGGAGAATTAATAAAAAAACTAGAATTTGAAAAATTCACTTGGAAGCTTGAAGACAGACAGGTTACTTTTTATCTTGATTTGGCCAACAAAGGAAATGTGAGATTATCCCCAAAGGGAGAAATTGAAATAAAAAATATTTTTGGAAAAGTAATAGATAAAATAGAGATAACAGAAAGAGAAGTTTTCCCCAGAAGTACAATTATTGTTCCTATAAAATGGGAAAAGAGACCATTTTTTGGTAAATTTACGGCTATGGCTACTGTAACTTATGATGTTGATAAAACCCTAACCCAGAAAGTGACTTTTTGGATATTTCCACCCAAGAAAACTCTTTTGCTATTTGGTTTATTAGTATTTGCTGGAATAATTATTATTTTAATATCCTTCTTTGTTATCAGAAAAATTCTTAAGAAAAGAGGTCGTATTTCTAATTTAAGAAGGCCGTCTAAGAAAAAGTAAATGGAGAGAAAAATAATTAAAATATCAAGTATAGCAATAATCTTTCTGCTGATTTTGAATTTCTGGACAAGTTCATCTGTTTGGGCCGTAAGTATTACCTCTCCTGCCTCGGCTACCTTAACCGGTAAAACCGTTTCTACTTCTGCCCAGACATCAACCGGCACTATTAGTTATGCAGAAGTGATTGATGAAGGAACTGCCGGCTGGACCGCTACTATGACTTCTACCCACTTTACTACTCAGGCTACCCAAAAGACACTGGCTGGGGCCAATAACACAGTTACCTTTAGTGGAACCTATGATGGCCTTGATGGGGTATTAGATCCCAATGGAACATTTAAGGTAGAGATTACTACTGGTGGAGCAGTTGGAACCGCTGTCTTCCAGTGGTGGGATCCAACAGGAACTCTAACATCGAATATAACTACTGCTGCTACGGTAGCTTTAAGTAATGGAATAAGCGTTAATTTTGCGGCCGCTACCTATGCAGTAGGAGACAGCTGGTCAGCCGGTGTTGATGTCTTTCCTTATACTGGCTTAACTGTTACCCCAGGAACTATTACTGTTGTAAGTGGAAATACTGGCGTTACGGCTGGAGCAGCTGAGGCCTTAACCGGCACTACCGCTACTTCCAACGCCAAGACTATAATGACTGGAGCTGCGGATAATAGCACCGGCACTTATCAACAAGACGAAGGTTTAGGCCTAAACATTCATGCTAATTCTTTATCTGGCAGCTTTACAGCCACGACTACCTTCACTGTTTCATAAATACAAGAGAAACCTAAATGAGTAAAAAAACAAGATTCTATCAATCAATTAAAGCAATAGGAATAGGGATATTTTTGTTATTGCTTTTTGTTATTGTTGCTAATACTAGAGCCCGAGCAGTGGAACTCCAACTGACAATTTCTCCTGCAAAGGAATTATTATTTGGCATAAGTCTAACTATCCCCCAAGAGTACAAGAAGATAAAAGCAGGCGAAAGTATTTTAGCAGATATTAGAGTAGTCAATTTTAGTACTGGGATTAGCCCAGAAACTAAAACAGATGTTAGTATTGATTATTCAATTAAAGATGAACAAAAAAATGTTATTTTGTCTGATCAAGAGAAGCGGATAATTATAGGAAAAGAAGAATCTTTTAGTAAAAAATTCAAAACACCCTCTAATATAGAACCAAGCCCATATACCCTTTATGCCAAAATGACTTACAATGAAAAGGATGTGGCAACTTCAAGTGATAGTTTTGAGATAATACCAAAAATCAAATGGCTTGATTATTGGAAATGGTGGCTTTTAAGCATTTTAATTGTCAGTTTTGGGGGTATAATCTATTGGATACGTAGTAAACGTAGCAAGAATTGAGCCCTCCTCAAATAAAAGCCACAGAAATCTGTGGCTTTTTGAGATATTTATGGTTGATTATGGAAAATTATAAAACTTTAGAATGAACTATCCTGCCTAAATTATCTCTTTCTACAATAAATCTTCCCTTTCTTGGAAAGCTCAGCTTCCCTTGGTGCAGGGAGTTTTAGTTTGATTTCAAATGGTAGCTTATATAAAGTTGCGTCCCCACTATTCCAATAGACAACCCCATTTAAACTCCTCTTTTAAAAATATCACTTAAAGTTATTTTAGCTTCTTTGATAATTTTTGGCTCAGAAAGTTTTTTGGGTAATTCAATAACAATGCAATCTGGATTTTTTCTTTTTAAAAGAAATACCAAGCTCCGATTTGAACCAGCAAAAATAACTTTTTTATCTTTATATTGAATCAAAACAACTGGTGGCGGTATTTTATTTTTGTATTTATTATTAGCTAACCATTTTGCTTCATCCAACCGACTCTCTTCCACGAAGGCTACACAGATACTTTTAGGCTTCAATTTTTGTCTAGAAATTTTAACTTGGCCGAGCTTTAAATTGTATAAATGAAGGACACTTCTAACATAATCAGAAATCTTTTTTTGTCCATCTTCTTCTACATCTTTAATTAAATTTTTTAATTTTGAATTGTAATTTTGCATTTTTAATTCTTACTTTTTATTTTTTAATTATCTCCGTCTCCTTCTGTCATGAAAAGCTTGGTGGACTTCTTTTAACTGTTTATTGGTTATATGGGTATAGATTTGAGTGGTTGTTATAGAAGCGTGCCCCAGCATTGTTTGGACTGAACGAATATCTGCCCCTCCTTGAAGCAAATCCGTGGCGAAAAGGTGGCGGATGCCGTGAGGGGTAACATCTTTAACTATACCGGCTAACTGAGCATATTTTTTTATTATTCTTTGGATACTTCTTTGGGTTAGCCTTTTGTTTTCACCTTCCAAAATGTCCTTTTCCTTACCTCTGTAATTTATAAAAACCGGTTTAAAATTGTCTTTTCTTTTTTCTAAATATTTAGATAGCCATTCGGTCGCCTCGCTGGACAAAAAAACCAGCCTGTCTTTTTGTCCCTTTCCTCTAACCATAAATTCGCCGGTCTTTAAGTTTATCCTGTCGCGGTCTAAATTTACCAGCTCAGAAACTCTTAAACCGGTGGAAAAAAGCGTCTCTAAAATTGTCCTGTCCCTTAAACCCATTACTTTTGAGATATCAATTGCTTCTAGCATCCTTTCAAACTCTTCCAAGTCTATAACCTCAATCTCTTTTCTGGAAAAATCGCCCAGCTCCACTTTTTCGGCGGCCAAAGTTTTGATATCCCTTTTTGCCATATACTTCAAAAGGGCCCGTAAAGCTATGATATGATAGTTTTGGGTAATTTTTTTTAGAGACTTTCCCTTTTCGTCAGTATGACGATTTAAAAAAAGGCGGTATTTTCTAACTAAATCTAAAGTTATCCCTTCGGACGTGTTTATCCCTTCTTTTTGGGAGAAATCTAAAAACCTGTTTAGATAATGATTGTAATTTTGAATAGTCAAAAAACTCCGGCCTCTCTCGACTTCCAGATATTCCAAAAATTCGTTTTTTAACTCTTCTAATCGGGTCATAATTCTTTACCCT
This sequence comes from uncultured Candidatus Saccharibacteria bacterium, assembly GCA_964482765.1. GTDB lineage: Bacteria > Patescibacteriota > CPR2_A > CG2-30-33-46 > CAYZYZ01 > CAYZYZ01. Next base: position 9,263 of record CAYZYZ010000003.1, read on the forward strand.
GTCTGCCTAAGGCAGACTATCTAACGGGGTTTACCCCGTTAGAAGTCCCCTCTGAGGGCGGGGCATCCCGACCTTGGTCGGGATTACTTCTAACGGGGTTTACTTAATTTAAGTCGCACAATATAATTATAAGCCTAATCGCTAATAAAGTCACGAATGTTGTATCGCTAATTTTCGCGAATGATAAAATAATAAATATAATTAAATGTGGTCCCGATACTTCTCCGATAGTCATCGGAGTAGATCGGGATTTCGCTCCGATATCAATCGAAGCTCGAGAGGTATTAAAATGAAAGAATTACAAAACGAAATCAATGTCTTTTTAAATAAGAGAAAGTGGCACGGTCTAACCGCAACGCATGACACTCTACTAAACATTGTGGAAGAAGTTGGGGAGCTTTGGAATTGTTTTAAGTATATCGGCAACGACGAAAAAGAGATGGAAAAAGTAATAAAAAATCATTACCGAGAAGTTGAAGATCAAATCGGCGATATTGGCTGGCTTTTGTTAAAATTATGCGGTAACTTTAACATCGACCTTAAGGAAGCGACTTGGAAGACTCACAAAGAGTATGAAAAAAGATTTCCGCTGGAAAAATCCAAAGGAAAACATGCAAACTTGAAAGCAGGCGGTATTGATCTTAAATATGGCAAAAAGAACAAATAAAAAATATGACATCGTGGTAATCGGCGGCGGACATGCCGGGTGCGAAGCGGCGTTAGCCGGAGCCAAGATGGGCTCTAGTGTTTTGCTTATAACAACAACTATTTCTAAAATTGCCACTATGCCCTGCAATCCGGCTATTGGCGGTCCGGGGAAAGGACATTTAGTTGGGGAAATTGATGCCTTGGGCGGAGCTATAGGTAAAATTTCTGATGCCTCCCTAATTCAGATAAGGCTCTTAAATAGCTCTAAAGGACCGGCAGTGCAGGCTTACCGAGCCCAGATTGAAAGAGAAGACTATAAAAAGCTTATGATTAACACTCTAAAGAAACAAAAAAATCTTGAGCTTTTGGAAGACGAAGCAACGGAGGTCAAAAAACAACCCGCCTTTGGCGGATATCGCTCGTCCCGACATATCGGGACGGCTCGAAAAGTAAAAAGTAAAAAAGAAGTATTTGAAATTATAACTAAAAAGAACAGGAAAATTGAAAGCCAGACGGTTATTGTTACGCCGGGAACTTTTTTGAATGGAAAAATTATTATAGGCGACAAGGTTATAAGAGAAGGTGGCAGAATTGATGAAGATTCCTCAAAAAAACTCTCCGAGAATTTAAAAAAGCTGGGATTAAAGTTAGAAAGGCTCCAAACTGCCACCCCTCCGAGAATCGCCAAAAATTCAGTAGATTTTTCCAAAATGGATATCCAGCCGGGCACCCCGGGTCCTTGTTCTTTTTCTTTTCCCAAAAAAGAAGCGATAGAATACGGGAAGCAGATCCCCTGCTGGCTTACTTATACCAATAAAAAAACGCACGAGGTTATAAGGAAAAATTTAAAATACTCGCCCATTAAATCAGGAATTATTTCCGAACACGGTCCAAGACACTGCCCTTCCATTGACAGAAAAGTAGTTAATTTCCCCCAAAAACCTCGGCATCCGGTTTTTGTCGAGCCAGAGGGCAGAAATTCCGACCGTCTTTATCTTCAAGGTCTGACAACAGCAATGCCAGAAAAATTTCAGAAAAAAATTATAAGAACCGTGAAGGGATTGGGGAAAGCCGAGATTTTACAGCCCGGCTATGCAGTAGTCTACGACTTTGTTCCTCCGTGGCAAATCAAAAATACTTTAGAGACTAAAAAAGTCCCTGGGTTGTTTTTAGCCGGCCAGATAAACGGTACTTCCGGATATGAAGAAGCAGCTGCCCAGGGGATTATGGCTGGAATTAATGCGGCATTATCCGCCAGAGGCCGATCCGCCTTTGGCGGAAAAAATAAAAATTCTTTTGTTCTAAAAAGAGATGAGGCTTATATTGCAGTTTTAATTGACGACCTCATAACCAAAAAATATGAAGAACCTTACAGGATTTATACATCAGCAGCGGAATACCGGCTTCTTTTACGCCAAAGCAATGCTGATTTGAGACTAACTGATTATGGATATAAATTAGGGTTAATAGACAAAA
>CAYZYZ010000003.1:11486-17055 GCA_964482765.1 uncultured Candidatus Saccharibacteria bacterium
TTCTATTGGACAGGCGGGAAGAATAGCCGGCGTTAATCCGGCTGATATTACCGCTCTTTTGATATTTTTGGAAAAAGAAAAACGAACTAAAAAGAATCTTGAATTTTGAATCTAGAATCTCGAATGGGAATTTTGAATATTGAATTTAGGATTTTTATTTTTGTTTTATTCCAGATTCTTCATTCTTATTCCGAATTCAAGATACTAAATTCTATATTCAGAAAAAATTTCCCTTAAAGTGAAATTTTTTCTATTGCTTCTTTTATAACATCCCAGCTGTATCCTCGGCGTTGGAGAAAAGCGATTATTTTTTCTCTTTTTTTATATTTTTCTAAATTTGAATAAAGCTTTATCCGACGCAAAGCCAATTCTTTGGCTTCTTTTATCTCTCCTTTGGTTTTAATTTTATCTACTTCCTTCTGGATTATCTTTTCCGGAACACTTTTTCTCTTTAGCTCCATAAATAGCTTAAATTTCCCTTCGGGATGAAATTTTTTTCTATTTAAAACCCAAACGCGAGCAAATTTTTTGTCATCCAGAAAACCTTCTTTTTTCAGCCAGCGGATAACTTTCCTGATTATTTTTGGGTTATACTTTTTTTCTTCTAATTTCTTTTGTAGCTCTAAGATGCTTCGGGGCCGGATAGACAAAAACTTCAAAGCCTTATCCTTAACCTTCGTTTCTGTACTTTTTAGTTTTAGTTTTTTTAAGTCCTCTTCTTCAATTTCTTGATCTTTAGATATTCCAGAATCTATCAAATCCTTTTCCGATACCCCAACTTCAAACTTGCCGTCAACAAAAATATTAAAGCGACCTCTGCGCTTTTTTTGGGTTTCGATTTTAGAGATCTTCGGCATCTATTGCCTATTTACCCAGCACTAACTTTTGTTAATTCTTACTTAATCCGACACAAGAGTAAAGCAAAAGTTAGTGCTGGGTTTACTGGTTACTTACTACTTTTAACTTTCTTTTTCCGCTTCTTTGGTTTTTTCCCTGATGGCTTTTTCTATTTCTCGAGCTAAGGGGACATGGTCTTTTAAATACTGCTTGGCGGTTTCCCGTCCCTGGCCGATTTTTTCTTTGCCATATTGATACCAAGAGCCGGATCTGGTTACAATTCCTATATTTGAACCTAAATCCAGTAAATCACCTTCTTTGGAAATTCCCTCTTTGTACATAATATCAAACTCAGCAATTTTAAAAGGGGCGGCAACTTTGTTTTTTACAACCTTAACCCTGGTACGGTTTCCAATTACATTTTCTTTGTCCTTTATCTGACCGATTCTCCTTATGTCGAGTCGAACTGAGGAGTAGAATTTTAAAGCCATGCCTCCAGGGGTAGTCTCTGGATTACCAAACATCACTCCTATCTTCATTCTTATCTGATTTATAAAAACCACTGCACAGTTTGATTTGGAGATTGCGCTTGCCAACTTTCGCAAAGCCTGGCTCATAAGTCGAGCCTGAAGACCTATAAAAGAATCGCCCATATCTCCTTCGATTTCTATGCGGGGAACCAGAGCCGCTACTGAGTCGACTACAATCAAATCAACGGCATTGGAGCGAACCAAGGTCTCGGCAATTTCTAAAGCCTGCTCCCCGGTATCTGGCTGGGATAAAAGTAAATCGTTTAAATTAATACCAATAATTTTGGCATATTCCGAATCAAGGGCATGCTCGGCATCTATGAAAGCAGCAATCCCGCCCTTTTTTTGAGTCTCGGCAACCATGTGCTGAGCCAGGGTCGTTTTGCCGGAGCTTTCCGGTCCGAAAACCTCAACAACTCTTCCTTTGGGGATACCGCCAACCCCCAATGCCATATCCAAAGATATGGAACCGGTAGGAATTACATCCACATCAACCCGCCTCGCTTCCCCTAGCTGCATAATGGCACCTTTGCCGAACTGCTTTTCTATCTGCTCAACTGCCATGTGAGCGGCTTTTAACTTATTTGTTTTTTCCTTGTTTTTGTCTTTCTCCATCTATTGTCCTTTTCGAGTCCCGACCTTGGTCGGGACGAAGATCCCGACAGAACTGCTCGCCGTCGCGTAGCCGCTATGGCGGAGCACGGTAAGTGTATGTCGGGACTATTTAATTTTTTTAAAAAGTCAGGAAATTAATTAATTGATAATTCATTAGAAATTAGAAATTGAAAATTAGAAATTTTCTTATTTACTTAACTTTTGTATTTTTATCAAACACTAAACCAGTTTTTACCTCTCCCTCTTTACCGATCTTTCCTAGGCTCTTCCCGTTAAATACTACCTCAGTCGAACCGGCATTTCCAGTAGTAAGTGTAATGTTTCCAACTGCTTCAATATCTCTAGTAGTTCCGGGAAGCATTATTCCCTCAAACACCTTCTCGCCATCCTTTTTAAGAGAAATCCAAGCAGTGCCTGGACCTATTTTTAAACTAAGCTTTAAGGTATTTGGAATTGTCTCCTCTGGACCTGGCGAAGGAATTGCAATTTCGGAAATTTCGGCAATTATATTTGTTGTCTTTTCTGTTGTTTTGCCGTTTTTTATGTTTTTAGCAACTATCTTTATTGAATTTACACCTTTTTGACCTACACTGACATTTACTTTAAAGTCCCCTTCTTCTGAGGTATTTACTTTTTGCCCGTTTATAAAAACCTCAATCCCTTCATCTGTCTTTCCTACAATATCAATGAAACTTTTTTTGACAACCGCATTGTCCGAAGGAGAGTAAATAACGAGTTTGGGAGAAGCGCTGAGAATCAAAAGCTCGAATATAATGTACCCAATAACTGCCAGGGTAGCCAAAACCATCAAAATTATAAAAAAAGTCCGGGGTGTTATGATAATTTTTGGTGATTTTAGAGGCTTAATCCTGCTCGTTTTTTTAGCCTGTTTTATGTTGTCTACCGCCCCCCTCTCCTTTTCATACATCTCTAAGACTTTGCTCTCTTTTATCCCCAAAACTTTTGAGTAATTTTTTAAAAAACCCCTCATATATACATCGGGAGGCAAGGAATTATAATCGCCTTCTTCTATAGCTCTTATATACTTCTTTCTTATCTTGATGACCTTTTCTATATCATCGTAAGTAAGTCCCAGGTTTTCTCTGGTTTTTCTCAGCTTCTCACCAAGAGTCTCAGAAGGCTCAATTTCGGTAACTTTAAACTTATGAACCATAGTTATTAAAATTCCAAATGACAAATTCCAAATGACAAATGAATGACTTAATGACTAAATGTCTAAATTTTTTGGATTTAGGATTTAGGATTTGATTTGACATTTGACCCCGTTAGAAATTATTTTCTTATTTTTAATATAATTAACTTTAATCTTTATATTTCTAACGGGGTTGAGCTTTGACATTTGACATTTTCTTCTTAGTATTTTTCTTCCTCGTTATCAGCTGATTCGCTATCGGGACCTTCTTCTTTAACCTCTTCTGAAGCTCAGATCAAAACGTCTCGTGGTTTGTTTCCTTCTTGAGGCGATACAACACCCCTCTCTTCCAGTAAATCTAAAAGACGGGCGGCTCTAGCATAACCAACTCTCAATCTCCTCTGCAAAAGAGAAGCTGAGGCTTTTTTTGCATGCTTTACAACCTCTACTGCTTCTTCATACAAAGGATCTTCTGGAATGCTGCCTACAAGAAAAGATTCTCCAACCTTCTTTTCTGTTATCTCATGGTCATAAGAAGGCTCTTCTTTGCCCCCTAGGAAATCAACGACTCTTTTTATCTCGTCATTAGCAATATATACCCCTTGAATTCGTCTCGGTTTGGAAACATCTGAAGAAAAATAAAGCATATCGCCTCTGCCCAATAACTTTTCGGCTCCGGCAGTGTCTAAGATTGTTCGCGAATCTACTTGAGAGGCAACGGCAAAGGCAATGCGGGAAGTTATGTTAGCTTTAATCAATCCCGTCAAAACATCAACCGAAGGCCTCTGAGTGGCTACAACCAAGTGAATACCGGTAGCCCTAGCCATCTGGGCGATCCTTACAATTGCTCCTTCAACATCAGCAGCAGCGACGTGCATCAAGTCTGCCAGTTCATCAATTATCAAGACGATATAGGGCAGTCTTTCTTTTTTGTAAACCCTGTTGTAAGTATGGATATCTCTCGATCCCTTTTCAGAAAAGACTTTATAGCGTCTCTCCATCTCTTGAACCATCCATTTCAAAGCATTTACGGTCTTGTCAATTTCGGTAACAACCTCTGTTAGAAGATGAGGTATGCCATCATAAATCGTAAGCTCTACTCTCTTGGGATCAATCAGCAAAAACTTCAAATCTCTCGGAGAATTCTCGTAAAGAAAACTGGTAATCAAAGAGTTTATACAAACGCTCTTTCCGGAACCAGTGCTCCCCGCAATCAAAAGGTGAGGCATTGATTCTAAATTAACATAAACTGGCGCACCAGCCACATCTCTTCCTAAAACTACTGAAAGGTTTGATTTTCTTTTAGTGAAAGCCTCAGTTTCTAGAAGCTTTCTTAATCTAACTATAGAAACCGACTTATTGGGAATCTCAATGCCGACCAAAGATTTGCCGGGAATGGGGGCTTCTATTCTTAAGGGATGAGCCGCCAATGCTAAAGCCAAGTCATTATTTAAAACTGTAATTTTGTTTAGCTTAACGCCTGTGTCTGGTTTTAGAGTATATTGGGTGACAGTTGGACCTACATTAACATCCACCATATCTACCGAGACTCCAAAATTCTTTAACGTCTTTTCTATTATCTTTACATTCTCTTGGATATCGCCGCTGTCGGGAGTGGTCATCTGAGTAGAAAGAAGATCCAATGGCGGCAGTCTCCAGTCCTTATCAGAAACAATCGGGGTATAAGAAAACTCTACATCAATCGGAGGTTTCTCGGCCTTGCCGGAAACTTTTTTAGAATCAAACCTAAGCTCTTCTTCTCCTTCCTTAACAACAATCTCCTTCCTCTTTAATCTCTCCTCTTTAATCTCCTTCCACTTCTCCTTGAGGCGTAAGGTAGAGGTATTAAAGGTTAAAAGAAAAGAAGAGATTAAAACGCCTATAAAAATAATTAACGAAGCCCAAAATCCTAAAATCTGAAGAAAAATATAAGTGACCGAATAGCCTAGATAGCCTCCGCCTACACCTAATCTTATCTGTTCTATGGTCGCGCCTCTCGCAAATACAAGATGAATGATTGAAGAAGCTGCCAGGATAAAAATCAGAGCCCCCAAAATCGTAGACGGTCTGATTAAAAATTTTTGAGGATAAAGAAATCCTATTCCCAAGGCTACAAAAATAACCGGCATAAAAAGAACCGTCCAACCAATGCCGATTTTAGAAAGTGTATATACAAAAAATCCCAGACTGCCGGCTAAATTTAGGATTGCCAAAAGAAAAACTATCCCTAAAACTATCATAGAAACACCGAGAATTTCCCTAGCGGTATCCGGACTGACTTCTAAATCTGCCTCTAAATCAGAGCTTATAGGATAAAAGAGTCCCTTTTTTCGTCTTCTATATTTTCTTCTTCGCGGTGACATACCTTAATTATAAAGTAACAATTCACGATTGACAATTGACAGTTGACAGAATTTAAAATCAAAATTCAAAA
>CAYZYZ010000003.1:17155-19887 GCA_964482765.1 uncultured Candidatus Saccharibacteria bacterium
TTTTTTATTTTCTTATCCGCGTTCTTATACTTCGATTACCACCGGCAGAATCATTGGTCTCCGTTGGGTATGTTTATACAAGAACTCACCAATGTCTTCCCTGATTTTGGTTTTTATGTAAGCCCAGTTAGAAGGATAGGTACCGTCTTTTTTCTCCAAAGATTTTCTAACTTGATTACGAGCTGTGTTTATCAGGTCCTCAGACTCGCGCATATAGACAAAACCTCGAGAGATTATGTCCGGACTGTTTAAAAGGCGTCCGGTTTTTCGGTCAATAGTTAAAATTACTACAAAGATTCCGTCTTTAGACATAACCCGCCTGTCACGCAAGACGATATTTCCTACATCACCAACGCCTAAACCGTCAACCATAACAAAGCCGGCCGAAACCTTCTCTTTTGTTACTCGACCATTCCCCCTCTGATCAAACTCGATCACCTGACCATTATCAACCACTAAAATATTCTCTTCCTTCATGCCGATGCTCATCGCAATATCACCATGCATTACCAGCTTATGCCTCTCGCCATGAATAGGAACGAGATACTTTGGCTTGGTTAAATCAACCATAAGCTTTAAGTCTTCTTGTCTGGCATGACCACCAGTATGAACATCCATAATTTTACTATAAATAACCCTTGCTCCCTCCCTGAAAAGATTGTCCATCATTCCTACAATGGAGAATTCATTCCCGGGAATTGGGGATGAAGAAAGAATTACCATATCACCTTTCTTGATTTTTACATCTTTGTGGGCGCCGGAAGCCATTCTCATTAAGCCCGACATCTCCTCACCCTGACTGCCTGTTGTTATAATGACCACCTCATTATCCGGCAGTCTTTTGGCTTCCCGAATATCAACAAATATGCCCTTAGGCGTTTTAAGATACTCCAGCTCTCTGGCAATTCCAACATTATCGTTCATGCTTCTTCCCACAATGGCTACTTTTCTTCCATATTTGGCGGCGGCATCAATAATCTGTTGAATTCTGGAAATCAAAGAAGAAAAAGAAGTAATAATGAGTCTGCCCTTAACATTGGAGACTATGTCATCAAGATTCTTACCAATCTCTTGTTCGGATATAGAGTGTCCTTGCTGGTCTACAGAGGTTGAATCAGAAAACAAAGCCAGTACGCCTCGACCACCATACTTTGCCAATTTAGAGAAATCGGTCGGTTTTTCATCAACCGGGGTATGGTCAAATTTGAAATCACCTGTATAGACCAGAAAACCAACCGGTGTATAAATTGCAATGCCCATTCCATCGGGAATGTTGTGATTTACTCTGAAGAATTCTATCCTGAAAACTCCCAGCTGGATTACATCTCTATCTGGATCTACTATGTTAATTTGAAGATCTGATGCGGTTCCAAACTCTTCCTGTCTTTTCTTAATCATTTTGGCGGTCAATTTGGCAGTATAGATAGGAACGTTGAATTTTTTGGGCATTATGTAAGGAATGGCACCAGTGTGGTCCATGTGCCCGTGAGTAATAATAACCCCTCTTATCTTGTCTTTTCGTCCTTCAAGATAAGTTGTGTCAGGTATTACATAATCAACGCCAAGCATCTCTTCATCAGGAAATTGGAATCCCATATCAACAATAATAATATCGTCTCCGTACTCAAAGACGGTCATGTTTTTTCCAATCTCCTCAAAACCTCCTAAAGGAATCACTCTCAATCTCGAACCGAACGACTCTTTGATGGTTTTTAGAGGCTCTTGGCTTGTTTTAATTTTTTGTTTTGTTTTTCTTTCCATAGTTTGTAACATTAAATTATTCTCCTTTTTATAAAATATAGTATTTTTGTATTTTTATAGGATATGAAAATAGATAGTATATGAGGTTTTAAAATGACCAATGACTAATTCCTAATTGACCTAATCAAATCCCAATGACTTAATGGCTAATGCTGTAAAATATTTTAGACATTGGGAATTAGGTATTGATTAGAAATTAGAGCAATTAGACATTAGAAATTTTTAATCTTTTTGAAGTCTCGTATCAAAATATTTTTTAGTTTTTGATTATAAATAGCTGCTGCCGGATGATAGAGCGAAAGATAAAGCGCTTTTCCTGATTCTAAAAACTTACCGTGGGTTTCGGAAATTTCTTTGTCTTTGAAAAATACCTTAAGAGGGTATTCACCCAGCAAGATGATTAAATTTGGTTTTATAATTTCTATTTGTTTTTCAAGATATGGAAAACAGGCATTTATCTCTTTTAGTCTAGGCTTTCGATTTTTCGGCGGTCGGTGTTTTACTAAATTGGTAATAAACATATCTTTTCTTTTTATCCCAACTTCTGAGAATAAAAAGTCTAAAAACTTTCCGGCTCTTCCCACAAATGGCTTTCCTAAAAAATCCTCTTCTCTTCCGGGTGCTTCCCCTATAAATAAAACTTTTGCCTTGCTGCTGCCATCACCAGGAACATCGCAGGTTTTTATCTTATAAAGAACACACTTTTTACATATAGAGATTAACTTATTTAAATGACTCAACGATTTTGAATTCAGTATCTCTTCGGTCTTTACCATAAAAAACAACTTTCTTGAAAAAATATTCTGCTTATTGAGAATGCCTCTTTTTTAGCTAAACCCAGCACTAACTTTTTAGTTAGTGCTTATTTCAGCTTTAATTTTCAATTTAGTAAAAAAGTTAGTGCTGGGTAAATTTAGAGTTCAACAAGAATTTAATAAACTATATCATATTAGATGAATTTTGTCAACCCT
>CAYZYZ010000003.1:19987-26101 GCA_964482765.1 uncultured Candidatus Saccharibacteria bacterium
TTCAGGCTTTGGCTAAATTTAGGCGACCTTCAGGATCGATCTCGGTAACCACAACTTTTATAGAGTCTCCTACCTTTATCACTTTTCTAATATCTTTAATATATCCTTTTCCTAGTTTAGAGATATGAACCATTCCTTCCTGTCCAGGTAGAATCTCAACAAAGGCGCCGAAATCTAAGATTCTGGTAACTTTTCCTGTAAAAACTTCGCCAACTTTAATTTCTCTGGTCAGGTTTTTAACCCACTCCACTGCTCTTTTATTAGCCTCTGGATTGGTAGAAAAAATCATTACCGTGCCATCTGGTTCAATGTCAATCTCCACCCCGGTCTCTTCGATAATCTCGTTGATGATTCTGCCGCCGGGACCGACTACATCTCTAATTTTATCGGGATTTATCTTTACTTCATCAATTCGGGGTGCATATTTTGAAAGATGAGGACGCGGTTTGGGAATTACTTTGAGCATTTTGTCTAAAATCTCCAGCCTGGCTCTCTTTGCCCGCTCTAAAGATTCTTTTAAAATTTCTATTTTCAAACCATAAAGCTTGGTGTCCATCTGAATGGCTGTAATTCCATTTTTGGTGCCGGCAACCTTAAAATCCATATCCCCAGCAAAATCTTCCAAACCAATTATGTCTGTTAGAAGCTTGTACTTTTTTTCGTCCTCGGAAGTCATCAATCCAATCGAAATTCCAGCTACGGCATTTTTTATAGGAACTCCTGCATCCATCAAAGACAGAGTGCTTCCGCAAACAGCTGCCATGGAAGTTGAGCCATTGGAAGACAAGATTTCGGTGACTACTCTTATTGTATAAGGAAAATTTTCTTTTTCAGGAATTACATTTCGTAACGCCTTTTCTGCCAAGGCTCCATGACCAATCTCCCTTCTGCCAGCTGATCTTAGAGGACGAGTCTCGCCGGTTGAATAGGGAGGAAAGTTATAATGATGTATATATCTTTTAGTTGAATCTTCCTCCATTGTGTCCAGAATCTGAACGTCGGCTGTCGAACCCAAGGTTGTTACTGTTAAAGATTGGGTTAGGCCCCTCTTAAACAAAGCAGAACCGTGAGTTCTTGGCAGAACTCCTAACTCTAAAGAAATATCCCTAAGCTGATCGAGCTTTCTGCCATCAGCTCTTTTTTCCTCTTCCAAAATTGACTTTCTGACCTCAGAATAAGCAAGCTCGTCAAATATGTCCAAGGCGTGTCCCCTCTCCTTTTCATCTTCGAAGGCATCCTCAACTTTAACTCTGAGTTCATCCAAAGCCTCTTTAACTTCTGTTTTGGCTCCAAAGATAGCATCCTTTATTTTCTTTAAAACAACCTCGCCGACCTTCTTGGAAATTTCCGGATTTTGGGGAACCTCTTTAATCTCTATCTTTTTTGAGCCTATTTTTTTGACTAGTTGGTTTTGAAGGTCGATAATTTTTTTTGAATTTTTTAAGGCTAGCTGGAAAGATTTTACAATATCTTCTTCCTTTACTTCGTTAGCTACTGTTTCAATCATAATTATTTTCTCATCTTTCAAACTGAGAACGACATCCAAAGTAGAACCCTCTCTTTCTTTTAAAGTGGGATTTAATACAAACTCGTTTCCTTTTTTTGATATCCTAAAAGAAGAGATGGGTCCAAAGAAAGGAATCTCAGAGATTGCCAAAGCAGTGGAGGCGGCAATCATTGCAGGAATATCAGGGTCGTTTTCGCCATCAATCGAAAGAACTGTTATGATAACCTGAACATCGTTTCTCAGTTTTTTGGGGAAAAGTGGTCTTAAGGAACGGTCAATCATTCTGTCCGTTAAAACCGCTTTTTCTGTCGGTCTGCCCTCTCTTTTTATAAATCTTGAGCCCAAAATCTTGCCCGCTGCATACATTCTCTCTTCATAATCAACAGTAAGTGGGAAGTAATCAATGCCTTCTCTTGGCTCATCGGAAATTGTTGCCATTGCCAAAACAATGGTGTCTCCTATGCGAACAGAAACTGACCCGTCAGCCTGAAGGGCAGAAATGCTCGTACTTATTTCTATTTTTTTTCCACCAATATCCCCCGAAACGGAAACTGATTCCATTTTTTCTCCTTTAGAGTTCCGTGCCAGGAATTAAGGAGAAGTTAACGTTAAACTAGTGCTCGCTTCGACTAGCCTCGCTGAGTCGAAGCGGGTTTAACATTGACTCTGTCTCTAACTCCTAGCCGGAAATTACTTTTTTAAACCTAATTTTTCAATAAGCTTTTTGTATTCCTTCGGCTTTTTCTTAGACAGATAATCCAAGAGCCTCCTTCTTTTTCCAACCATTTTCAAAAGACCCCTTCTTCCAGAAAAATCCTTTTTATGGGCCTTGAGGTGCTCGGTAAGCTGTTTGATTTTTTGTGTAAGTTGAGCAGCCTGAACATCAGTAGAACCTGTATCTTTCTCATGCTTTTTAAAATCATTACTTATTTTTTTGTTTGCCTTAACCATACGATTATAATTTACCACACTTATCCTAGAAACTCAATAATCTAAACTTCCGGAATCGCCTCTTCGAGAAACTCCTTTACCCTTTCTAATATGTTTTCTAAGACTTTAGATATTTCTCGATCCTTTGTATTAACTTCGAATTCCCCATTCTGAGCTCTTCCTGAGCCTCCAAAGAGATAAGTGATTTTTCCCGCTTCAACGTCTCTTGAGGTTTTAACAAAAACTTTTAAAGAATTGTCTCTTTCTAAAAACAAAAAGTAGACTTTTATATTGGGGGCGGTCGTTAAAAGCTCATCAAGCACCCCCTGGGCAATCTCCCTACTGTCTTGATCTTTTAACTCGTCTTGGGAAACCTCGGACCAAAGTATTTTGTTTTGTTTATCGATTTTAACATTAGACAAAATGCTGCCCCAAATTTTTAGCATCTGAAAAGACTTGGTTTTGAAAAGATTACGAACCACATTCTCGTGATTCGCTCCTGCGGCAATGAGCTGGGCGGTTACCGTAAGAGATTTGGGAGTCGTATTGGAAGATTGGAAACTGTTGGTGGAAGAAATTATCCCAGCTAAAAGACAGGTAGCCACATTTTCATCAACCAACTTTGGATCCAGCGACTCTATAACTGAAACGAGAATCTCAGAAGTTGAACTAGCTTGAAGATCAACCAAGTTAACGGTTCCAAAATAATCGTTCCCTGAGTGGTGGTCGATATTTATGATCGGCATGTTGTGAAAAATCTCGGTATTGGAATCATAAACATTGCCCAGATTTTCCAGATCAGGAGAATCTAAAACCATAACCAAATCAAATTTGAAATTGCCATATGAAAAAGAAACATCCTCCTCTTCAAAATTATTCCCGCGCGGGGATATAAAAAAGTGAAGCTTGTCGCCATCCACTTTGTAGCTTATCCTTTCGACTTTAGTCTTATCTAAAGATAAGGAAATTATAAAATCCCTAATGCCTAAAAAATCCTCTTTTACCTTTTCGATGCCTGGAAGAAAATGAAAGCTTTTATGAGTCCCTTCCGACAAAAGAAATATTACCTGCTTTCCCATCTTCTCCAAGATGTTAACTAGAGCCAACGAGCTAGCAATTCCATCACCTTTAGCATCTTGTGATGTTGTTATCAAAATATTTCCACTTTTTTTGATAAGTTCTACGGTTTGCTGTTTTGGCGTCAATTCCATTATTGATTACCACTATCCTAATTTAAAAATTACTAACTCATTTTAAATAATTTGATTGAAAATAAACATGATAAGAAATTAAAATAACATTCTAAAAAATTAGTGTCAATAACTTAATATATATTTTTTCTTTACAAATTTAAAGAAATAGGTAAAATAATTTAACTTGCTCTTTTACATAAATACAAAAAGGTGGTGATAAGAATGTTTGGTATTTCTGATATGCTGGAATTTTATGAGTGTAAATATCCTATTATCTTAGGACCAATGGCGTGGATTGGAACTTGGGAACTCGTATCAGAGGTTATAAACTGCGGGGGCGCCGGCTACTTAGGTACTGGAAATGGCGATGCCTCTTATACTCAAGAACAGATAAATAAAATGAAGGAAGCAGTGGGTGATAAGGCTTTTGGAGTAAACCTCTTGAGTACCAATCCTCATCTTAAAGAGGTTATTGAAGTTATATTAAAAAAGCATAAAGCAGTTAAATATGTAAGCTTGAGTGCTTTCTTGAGACCACCTAAAAATATTGTCACCGTTTTAAAAGAAAAGGGTATTAAGGTGATTGCCAGAATTGGCAATAAAAAATTTATTCCGCTTTGGGACAGCATAGGTGCTTTAAGCTTTGATGCCGAGGGAAATGAATCAGGTGGTCATATAGGGCCTAAAAACACAAGAGAACTTTTGAAACCCGCTGTTGAAGAAGCCGCGAAATTAGGAAAATTTGTTGTTTCAGCCGGCGGAATTTATGACAACACCGATTATAAATGGGCTCTAGAACAAGGAGCGGTTGGAGTAGTTTTGGGAAGCCGATTCGCAGTCTCCAAACCCTGTATTGCTCATCAAAATTACAAAAAAATGGTATTAAAAGCTTCTGGAAATTGCACAATGGTTACCGGAGATACAATAAGACATTCTGTAAGAGCACTCAGAAATAAATTTACGGAACACTTTGAGGCTTTAGAGAAAGAACTGAACGAAAAAGTTAAAAATGGAGAAATCTTCAACGAAGAAAGACAAAAGCATTTAGAAGAATCTGGAACCGGAGCCATGAAAAGAGGACTGATTGATGGCGATACTGAAAACGGCTCCTTAATGATAGGAAGCGTTGCTTCACGGATTACAAAAATCAATGAAACTATACCAGAAATATTTAAGTCAGTTTTAAATGAAGGCTACATGAGGTCATAAGACCTCTTTTTTTATCCCGCGCCCCGACCCGGGTCGGGGCGCGGGATTTATTTAAAATCCTAAATACCAACTTAGAATAACCTGCCCATAAAATAAAACAATAATAAAAGAAGCTATAAGAAAGGGACCGAATGCCAAAACATCTTTACGTGTTTTCTTTTTTAGCAAAATTAAGGCCGAGGCAACAATAGCTCCGGTAACATAAGCTATAAATAAAGAAACCAGAGCCAGCTTCCATCCCAAAATCAGTCCTAAAAGTATCCCCAGCTTTACATCACCGCCACCAACCCACTTGCCTTTAGAAATTAAATATTGAGCAAGAAAAAATCCAGAGAAAACCAAGGCGCCGAAAAAATTATCCAGGATAAAAAAGTAAGAACTGGGGACAGCAAAAACAAGAATTGCCAAAACAAGTAAAATAGCTGGCAGCAAGACAACATCGGGAATGAGGTAATATCTTAAGTCATAAACAAAAATGACAATCAAAGAAGAAAGGTAAAAAACGAAAAACAGAAAAAGAATAATATCTCCCCACAAAGCAAAAGCCGGAAAACTCGAACCTAAGAAGTTAATATTCAAAAATATCAGAATAAAGCTTAAAGCTGTCGTCAGTTCAACCAAGGGATACTGCCAGGAGATTTTTTTCTTACAATACCGACACCTGCCCTTAAAGAACAAAAAGCTCAAAACAGGGATTAGGTCCAAAACCTGAAGCTCTTTCTTGCAATAAGGACACTTGGAGCGATCAGCGATAATTCTTCCGCCATTTTTAAGCCGGTAAATTACCACATTCAAAAAACTTCCGACTACTAAACCAAGTATAAGCACAAAAATGGATATCATAACAATTAACCATTAACAGTTGACAGTTGACAAAAAGGATAAATCAATTGTCAGTTGTCAATTGTCAGTTGTCAATTATGGTAATAACGTCAAGTCGCTTCCAATCTCATAAACCGGGAATGGCTGGTTGCCGCCGTCTATATCTGCTGCGCCATCCAAATTAATCTCTAAATTAGCGTCAATTTCATAATAATTCCGCGACGATGAGGTTTTATAAAAATAAGGTACTCCTGTTTTCGGGTCCTGTGGAACTATCGGCACATACTGGGGAACAAGATCCTGAAGCGAAACAGGATAAGACCCACTATTATTATCCTGATAAATCACCAGTGCGTTCTCTATCTGTCTCAGTTCGCCTTTTCTTCTAGCATCACGGGCTTTTGCTTTAGCTTCTCTAAAATAAACAAAAATAATGGTGGCTAAAATGGCTAT
>CAYZYZ010000003.1:26201-28321 GCA_964482765.1 uncultured Candidatus Saccharibacteria bacterium
GTCTTTTTTAATTTTAGATTAGGTCTAGTCCTGGATCGGTTCCTACTTCGTAAACATTTTCAGCGCCATTGCCACCATCATTGTTATCAGCGGTGTCATTAGGGTTTTCCAGAGTAGCATTCAGCTCATATTCGGTTAAAGTTGCGGAAACTGCATAAGGATAAGCATTTGCAGGTGTTCTTGGATCGGTAGGTACTCTTGGCATGTAGTTTGGAACTAAGGCTGCGGTTAAGGCTGCGGCTCCACTAGCTGGATAAGTACCATTGTTGTCATCAGCATACTGCTCCAAAGCTGCCTGAATCTGTCTTAAGTCTCCCTTTCTTCTGGAGTCACGAGCCTTCAATCGTGCTTGCCCCAAATAAGAAATAATAAGGGCAGCCAAGATACCGATAATTGCTACAACGACTAAAAGCTCAATCAAGGTAAAACCCTTCGACTTGCTCAGGGCAAGCCCTTTAGACTTTCTTAGCATTTAGCCTCCTTGGATTATTTAAATAATTTTTAATAAATTACGAGGAAACTCCCGACCAATAGTTTCCTGATACATTATACAATAATCAAAGAAATTAATCAAGGCCTACATAACCGAGGCTAGTTTGTACACTGGCAGAAGCACTGCTCCTACAAAAAACCCTACTCCTACTCCCATAATCAAAAGCAGCACGGGTTCCAGCATTGTAGAAAGAACAGCAACCGAATTACTAACTTCATTATCAAAAAAATCAGCTAGCTTATAAAGAATTTTATCAATACTGCCGGTCTTCTCTCCTACTTCTATCATATGAGAAACCATGGTGGGAAAGAGTTTGCTATTCTCCAGCGGCACAGCTAAATTCACTCCGCTCTCAACCTGTCTTGAAGCAGCCTCTATCTCCTTTTTATAATGAATATTGCCCACAGTATCAGAAACTATAATCAAAGAGTCTAGGATGGGCAAACCTGAGGAAATGAGAGTGGCTAAGGTTCTGGTAAAACGCGCCATGTAAATATTTTTGGTGAGCTTTCCGGTTATGGGGAATTTTAACTTCATGCTGTCCCAGAAACTCCTTCCTGCCTCAGTATTTACAAAATAACGAATCCCAAAAACAGCTCCGAGAATACCCAAAAGCACAATCCACCAAAAACTCCTAACAAAATCAGAAACCCCTAAAAGCACCTGGGTTGCAATTGGCAGTTTGGCACCGGATTCCTGAAAAAGCGACTTAAGCTGAGGCATAACAAAAGTAACGACTATCCCGGCAACCACCAGCATAACAACCACAATAAAAATAGGGTACATCATAGCGCCCTTTATCTTTGCCTTTAAATCATAATCCTTCTCTAACTGGGTGGCTATTCTATCCAAAACCTCATCTAACTTACCTGAGGCTTCGCCCGACTCGACCAAGCTTACATAAATAGGGGAGAAAACTTTAGGAAACTTAACCAAAGCTGCTGAAAAGCTTAAGCCCCCTTCTATATCAGAAGTAACAGAATTTATAATTTCGGCAAACTTTTTATTTTTGGGCTTCTCCTGCTCCTCAAGAATCTTCAAAGCCTGGGTAATGGAGAGTCCTGCATTAATCATAGTGGAGAGCTGCCTGGAAAACATAACCTTTGATTTCAAAGAAACTCCGCCCAGGAGACTCAAAATATTAGCCAAGGGGGAATCTTTCTTTTTTTCAGTAATAGAGGTGGCAATAAGATTATATTTTTTGAGCAAATCAAAAATCTGCTGTCTTGAAGCTGCCTCTATGGTACCTTCTCTTATTCTGCTTTTTTTGTCTCGTGCTTTATAAGTAAATAAAGTCATAATAAAAATTCAAAAATTAAATATCAAAGATTAAAAATATAAAATAAAAATTAAAGGAAAAGGTAAGTATTTTATAACACAGAATGTTAATCGTTATAGGTTGTAAGTTGTAGATATTGGTATTGTTTAAAGTCTCTCGTCAAATAATTCGAGAAACCAAAACATAAAACCCAACCAACAGCTAAGACTTAAAACCATTAACTAAAACTTTTAACTTTAAAATTTAAATTGCAATTTTACATTTTAAATTTTGAATTTTGAAATTTTTTATCTTATTCCTCTTGCCAATTTTTCAAAATCCTCGGGAAAAATAGCATAAGACTTGGCA
>CAYZYZ010000003.1:28421-30634 GCA_964482765.1 uncultured Candidatus Saccharibacteria bacterium
TATTCCTCTTGCCAATTTTTCAAAATCCTCGGGAAAAATAGCATAAGACTTGGCATCTTCAAAAGATACATCGCCCTTTTTAACTAAAGAAGCTAAACTGTGGTCCATAGATATCATTCCTTTGTCAGCGCTTATCTGAATTATGTTGTTTATCTGATGGCTCTTAGCGTCGCGGATAGTATTTCTTATGGCCGGAGTTGCCACCATTATCTCAGCTGCTACAATCCTTCCTCTGCCTATTCTAGGAAGAAGCCTTTGAGATACAACTCCCAAGAGACTCCCGGCTAACTGCATCCTTATCTGCGGCTGCTGACGAGAAGGGAAAACGTCGATCATTCTGTCGATGGTTTGGGCGGCATTGTTGGTATGTAACGTCGCAAAAACCAGGTGTCCGGTTTCAGCTATGGTGATAGCCGCGGCAATAGTTTCCAAATCTCTCATCTCTCCTACCAAAACCACATCCGGATCTTCCCGCAGAGCAGAACGTAAAGCTATACTCCAGGAGTGAGTATCCATGTGCATCTCTCGCTGGTCAACAATAGCCGTTTTTGAGGTATGAAGATACTCTATTGGGTCTTCGATGGTTATTATGTGAACCGGTTTTTCCTCATTTATCTTTTCAATCATGGCTGCCAGAGTAGTTGACTTGCCGTGACCAGTAGGACCGGTTACCAAAACAAAACCTTGAGAAGGCTTGGTAAAATCCTCTAACACTTTGGGCAAGCCCAGTTCTTCAATCGCTCTAATCTTTTTAGGAATAAGTCTTAAAGCCGCGCCCATGGTTCCTTTTTGGTAAAAAATGTTTACCCTGAATCTGCCCTCTCCTCCCAAACCTACTGAAAAGTCTAGTTCTTTTTCTTTTAAGAAAGTCTCTTTCTGCTCCTCATTAAGCATTGCAAAAACAAGCTCCCTGGCTAGTTTTTTATCAATGAGCGGCTTATCATTTAGAGGAATCAGCCTTCCGTCTATCCTTAAAATAGGGTAAGCTCCAACCAACAAATGCAAATCAGAAGCATCTCGATTTATGGTTATCTCTAAAAGAGACTCTATAAGCGCTAAAGTTTTTTTGTCGGTCTCAAAAACCCCGGTCTGTTGTTGAAGTTGTGGCATATTAGAATTCTCTTAAATCAATATTAGAATGAATTTCTATTTTAAACAATGTTTAATTAGTCTCCTATACCCCAAAAAACCATATTATCTAACCTAGCCTGACTTCCTACTTTTATATAACCATTAAAATTCTCTAAATTCCAATCATTCCAACCACTACCACTTATCTTAACAAACTGTGGAATATTTCCTCTTCTTAAAACGCCGGAATAAACTACATATCCTTGGCTGCTTTCTAGGCATTCAAATCTTCCTGATGAGCTGTCCCTTTTTAAAATTATTGCCCTTACAACAGAATAACCCTGATTAGGTACTCCTAGTAAACCTTGTCCTGAATATTCAAGCTTTACCCGATACCTGTCTAGAGAGTCTCCTTGAATATCAAAAGAACTTTCAGGACTTTCAGGAATAACAACTTCCCCTACTTTCCCATCAAGAGCCATCGTAATATTAGGTCCGCCTGACGCCTGACTAAATTTAACCCCAAAATCCGTATTTCCACTGTTTCTAGCGTCACTCATTCCCACTGTAAATCCACCGCCTACTGTATTTTTAGCAAAGTTAGTTAAATCAAACTGCTGAATAATTATTGGTTTACCAAGAAAAGCTCCGGCAATACTGTAATAATCTCTTTCGCCAAGAGAAAATGGATTAGCTTCATAAGTATTTATATTACCTATATTACTATCATTGTTAAGATTCTTTATTGAAGTCGTGGTAATTCTTAATTTCCTCAAGGTCATCTCTCGAGAAACTCCTTCGCTCTCAAGAGTTATCTGTCTTTCATCTGTATCGCCTCCAGTGCAGGCAACATTAATGATTACGCTATACCTTAACCTCGAAAGAGGGTCAGTTGAAAGTTCTTGATTAATAGGAGGAATAGGGTTAACATCAGAGTCACAACCCCACTCAATATTCTCATCTATTTTTCTTTTTACTTCATATAAACCTCTCTCCATCCCAGATTCAGCTGCTGTATAAGCCCGGTTAGATTCATCCATATTAGAAGAAATTCTCAATTCTTTTACTACCAAAATCACCATAGTGAAAGCCATTACTAACAAAACCGAGGAAATTAAAAGAGACCATATCAAAGCCACACC
>CAYZYZ010000004.1:0-2163 GCA_964482765.1 uncultured Candidatus Saccharibacteria bacterium
TTCTGCCACTCCCAAGCAGTTTTTATTATCGTTTCCAAATCGCTGTGTTTGGGCGACCACTTCAAAGCTTTTTTGGCTTTTTTTGAGCTAGCAACCAATTTAGCCGGATCGCCGACTCTCTTTTTGGAGTATTTAATCTTAAAATCTTTACCTGTAACCTTTTTAGCTTTCTTGATAACCTCTAAAACAGAGTTTCCTTTCTCATTTCCCAAATTAAAAACATCTGACTTATTCGTCTTTTTTAAGTGTTTTAGAGCTAAAATATGGGCACAAGCCAAGTCGGTAACATGAATATAATCCCTGATGCAGGAACCATCTTCTGTATCATAATCCGTTCCATAAATTTCTAGATGAGGTATTTCTTCATTTGCCGCCATCGTAATTCTGGTTATTAGATGAGTTTTCTTTTTATGATCCGGGCCCAGCTCACCGTCTAAGTCGGCGCCGGCGGCATTAAAATATCTTAATGATACATGCTTTAGGCCGTGAGCTTTTTCAAAATGCTTAAACATCTCCTCTGCTATCATTTTAGTTGAGCCATAACAGTTTATGGGTTTTAAATCAAAGTGCTCTTCAATAGGAACCTCTTTTGGCTCTCCGTAAACAGCAGCCGAGGAGGAAAAAACAAGATAATTGATTTTATTTTTAACCATAGCCTTTAAAAGATTTAGGGTGGTCACAACATTATTTCTAAAAAACTCTTCGGGTCTCTCTACAGATTCTCCAGCCTCTATAGAAGCGGCAAAGTGCATAACTGAATCGGGCTGGTACTTCTTAAAAACCTTTTCCAGTTTTTCAATATCCAAAAGGTCACCCGCTACAAGTCTGGCAGGCTTTAAAACAGCCTCTCGATGGCCAGAAGACAAGTTATCATAAACTAAAACGTCAAAACCTTCCTTATTTAATTCTTTTACTGTGTGGCTGCCAATGTAACCAGCGCCGCCGGTAACTAATATTTTTTTCATATCTTTTCCTTTTTCCCGACACTAATATTATTTTTTAAGGTAGTCGGGACCCCGATGGCCATCGGGGAACCTCCTTATGATAACAAAAAACATCTTTTTTTAAAAGATGCCGAAAAAGAGTATAAGAGTCTTGGTTATAGTTACAGGTTGTAGCGGCCTGTATGGTTTTAGGTCTTGGTCTTACGTATAACTACAACTTATGACGATACGGGCAGCAAAAACGATAAACGTATAACTTTCTAAAGCGGGCCTAAAGGCAAATTTTGATCAAGCGCCCAATAATACTGCAGATTATCATCGGTAACAGCTCCTATGGCAAGCGCGGCTTCTGGCGAAAGACCCGATACTCTACCGGTAGAAGGCGAGGGTCCATATTCAATAATAGAAGCTATGAGCTTCTTATTATTAGCGGGGTTTATTACCAAAACTCTCTTTTTATAGTACCAGTTCTTGGGAGCATAGATGGGCTGGCCATGAAGGTCGGTATAATTCCAGCGCATACAGATATAGTACCTCTCGTCATCGGTCGGTGGAGCTACACCCCAGGCACCGTATCCTGCACCGCCGGAAGTCTCCCAAGCCATGCCATTTTGGGCAGGAACCGGGGTCCCGGAAATTGTATAATGAGTGGCTGCTGGTTCCTGATAACCGCTCAAAGAAAGATGTTGTTCCCAGGCGGTTTTTCCGGAATAGGCCGGCATAGGAACGCCTTCTAATGTCTCGCCCCCTCCAACTACGGTATAGTAATTTACCCAAGGGTCATTCATCCAAGTGATGCCTTCGGCAAGCAAAGAGAAGTGCTCTGTGTAGATATTGGGAGTTCCTGGAGCTACTATGGTCCAGGTAAAGGTTACCTGTGCGCCAGGAGCCACGGAGTCTGTGCCAACCGGAATGCCTACTGGCCGATTAGAGCCCAACCAGGTACCGTCATTGAAAGCGCTCATTCTGTCTTGGGGATGGGAGGTGCCAACCCGAACTGGATAAGAACCGGTTCTAAACCAGATGGTATTGCCAGTATTTTTGGCAGTTAAGGTAATGGTAGCGGTTTCGCCGGGGGACAGACCAACTAGGTTTTTGTCAGATGTTTGAGAGATAAACTGCCAGGAATATGAACCATTAACTACTGTGTAGTAATTAACGCCGGGGTCATTCATCCAAGTGATGCCTTCGGCAAGCAAAGAGAAGTGCTCTGTGTAGA
>CAYZYZ010000004.1:2263-8130 GCA_964482765.1 uncultured Candidatus Saccharibacteria bacterium
CCGGAATGCCTACTGGCCGATTAGAGCCCAACCAGGTACCGTCATTGAAAGCGCTGGAGCGGTCTTGGGGATTAGTTGTTCCTACTCTTGTAGGATTAGAGCCTATGCGCTGCCAAGTGGTAGTTCCGATATTTTTAGCGGTTAAAGTTAAGGTGACAGTCTCGCCAGGACTCAATCCCTCCAGAGATTTTGAAGCACCTTGAGAGATAAATTGCCACTGGTAGCTAGTTAGAGCTTTATCTAAATTTATGCGGCCGTAACCATAATAATTAGTAAAATTCTGTCCGCCCATACCAGCAACTTTGTCGGCTGTATTCCTGACTACATCCATAATTTCAGCATTGCTTTTCGCCGGTGCAACGGCTTTAATTAAACCTATTTCGCCGGCTACATGGGGAGTGGCACCAGACGTTCCGCCAAAACCTGTCGTATAATTACCGGCACTGTAGCCTCCTGCTCCAGTTATGTCAGTAGAGTAAAGACCGGTTCCCGGTGCCATAACATCAAGCTCTTCTCCATAATTGGAACCCCAGCCGTAAACTGCTTTGGTTATTCTCTGGTCAGAAGAGTTTGTGGCGCCAACAGCCAAAACATTGGAAAATTTAGCCGGGTAAAGAATGGAGTTTAAATCATCATTGCCGGCAGCAGCGGTCATAACAGCGCCACTAGCGTAAGCACCGTCTATTGAGTCTTTTAGAGTTTGGCTAAAACTATAGGTTCCCAAACTCATGCTGGCGATAGGAATACTGTTGCTGGCTACATAGTCTATGCCTTCGCTTATAGTATCTACTGAACCAAACCCGTCCTGGCTTAAAACTTTCAAGGGGACTATTTTGGCATTCCAGTCAATGCCGGCAACAACTTTATTGTTGTTGGAGGCAGCAGCGGCAATGCCTGAAACAGGTGTTCCATGGCCATGGTCATCTAAAGCAGAATCAGCATCATTTTCCCACTTGCCGGTACCGGAATTATAGGTGTCGCCCAAACAAACATAAACCCATCCATAAGGCGGAACATCTACCAGCTGCTGGGTGCCGCAAAAATCAAAGCCTTGGTAGTCATCTACGTAATTATTGTTGTCATCATCAATGCCGTTGCTGTTTATCTCTGAAGGGTTGGTCCAGACCTTTGAGGAAAGGTCCTCATGAGCATAATCAATGCCGGTATCAATAACAGCGAGCTTTGTATTGGAAGAACCGGTAGTTATATCCCAAGCTTGAGGAGCCGAAATCTTGGGCAGAGCCCACTGATTTCCATAATAAGTATCGTTGGGAGTAGCAACTATTTTTACAATGTAGTTTGGCTCAGCATACTGGATATTACTATCTTTTTTTATCTCTTGGTAAAATTCTTCAATTGTCTTGCCTTGAGGAACCTTTACTTTGTAAACCCCTTTTTTTGATATTTTCTTGCTTTGAGCCTTTGTGAAATGCTCTAAAAAATACAATGAGGATTTCCCTTTTTCCTCGTCTTTAAATTTAATTAAGAGCTCATCCTTCTTGAATTCTCCGGGAAAAGAAAAATCCTCGCTTTTTGAAACAACTTTAAAATTAAATAAGAAAAAAAATAAAACAAAAAGAGAGGTTGTTATAAAAATTTTTTTAAATTTTTTCGTCATTTATTTATCTTATCTGCGTTAATCCGCGTATTTATCCGCGTCTATCTGCGTCTTTGTTAATACTGGATTTTATAAATCGCGACTCTAATATTTGGATTATTAATTATGCCTAAAGAAGTCCCTCTATAATAATACCCCAAAATATCTGTATAACTTGCTCCCCTTTCTGCATTTTTTAAGGCGCCGTAAGCCGAGAGTCCAACGCCATGACCCAATTTGCTCATGCCGGCGCAGTCTGGATCAGGAACGCTTATTAGCCAAGGTGCCCAAGTCCATCCCCAAGCCTCTAAAGCTGAGCGAGTACGGCCATCGCTTCTGGAAAAATAGAGGGTTATAACCGGGCTTCCACCATAAGTTACTACTCTCTGTGAAGTATCGTTAACAGCCTGTGTTATGGATGGTGCTAATCTTTCGTAGCCATAGCCGGCGTATACCTGATCATCACCATTGCCCTGACGGCTGTTTTTCAAATGAAAGGGTTCACCGGGGTGTTTACCTCCTCTAGAAATGTGATAATAAGCGTAGCCTCTTTCTACAATAGCCATTGTTCTTAAATGTGTCGGATGAGAAGTGGCTAAAGCTTCTGCCATACCTTTAAGATAGTCTTCTAGGGGCAGTTCATTAATAACCCATAAAGCATTTGAGGTTCCCGAATAACGAACCTCAATCACTCCTCTAAATTCATTATAATTAGCCGAGCCGTTCCAGTTAGGATCGTAATAAGAATTTATTATTAGGTGTCCGCCAACGGGGTAAAATCTAACGCCTGTATTTGTTGATCCCACTGACGAGGGTGTAACAACGTAATAATTTCCATTAATATAATAAACATTACTAGGCGCCCAATTACCCCCCTGACCCAAAAGATTGCCGGATAAATCCCTTACTTCATAATTAACATTACCAGTTACCTGAACGCCGGGACCTCCTAAAACTACGGTATAGTAATTAACCCAGGGGTCATTCATCCAGGTAATGCCTTCAGCAAGCAGAGAGAAGTGTTCATAGTAAGTGCCAGGTACGCCTGGTGCTCGGTAGTTCCAGCTAAAGGTAACTTGTCCTCCAGGGGCAACTGTATCTGTGCCGGCTGGAATGCCTACTGGCCGGTTAGAGCCCAACCAGGTGCCATCAGCAAAGGGGCTGGAGCGGTCTTGAGGATGGGAGGCACCAACACGAACGGGATAAGAGCCGGTTCTAAACCACTTGGTATTACCGGTGTTTTTAGCTGTAAGAGTAATAACAGCAGTTTCTCCAGGGGAAAGACCAACTAGGTTTTTGTCTGATGTTTGGGAAATAAACTGCCAGGAATAGCTTCCCGGATTAACATTTACAAAAACTACAGAACTTGCATTCATCCAGGTCTCTCCTTCGGCCAATGGGGCAAAATATTCATTATAATTTCCAGCTGGTGCTCCTGTATTTAGATCAAAAGTAAAAGTTCCGATGCTTCCGGGTGATACTGAGCTCTCATTAAGCTGGGCGGGTCGGTTAGGTCCTAGCCAGCCAGCAGTGGCAAAAACACTGTTTCTATCTTGAGGATTAGAAGCCCCTAGTCGAACTGGGCTTGTCCCGGTTTTCGTCCATGTTTCTGTCCCGATATTTTTAAATGATAAAGTTACTTGAGAGGTTTCCTGGCCCCTAACAAAACTTTTAGTCTGCCCAGAGTCCAGCGCTTCGGCTTTATAGGTTCCTTTAACTCTTATGCTGGTTGTAACATCAGCGCCAAACCATTTAATTCCTTCAGCTAGAACATCAAAAGATTCATTATAGGTTCCTGGTGTATCCGGTGCTTTCATTATAAAAGTAAAAGTACCGATGCTACCCGGCCAAACTATATCCTCGTTTAGACTGGTCGGCCGGTTAGGACCGAGCCAACCAGAAGTGGCAAAAGCGCTGGAGCGGTCCTGCGGGTTGGAAGAGCCAAGTCTTACCGGATTGGCTCCACCCCTTCTCCAGATTGCATTTCCGGTATTTTTAAAAGATATGGTTGTGGTATAAGTCTCACCTGTATATAAAACTTGGGGCATATTTTTGGAAACAAACTGGGCGCCATAATTTAAACCACTGACTACAATATAGAAATTAACGCCAGGGTCGTTCATCCAAACTGCTCCCTCAGCAACTAAGTTAAAGTATTCTCTGTAAATACCTGGGGTTAAAGGAGCCTTAATTTTGAAGATGAAGGTTCCTACTCCGCCTTGGGCAACTGATTCTTCTTGAAGCCCTGTTGGTCTAGCTGCGTCCAGCCAGCTAGGAGTATAAAATGAACTTTTTCTGTCTATTGGATTTGAAGTCCCAAGATGTATGGGCGCAACGCCTCCTCTATGCCAGGTAGTACTACCGATGTTTCGAGCACTTAATTTTAAGACTGGTTCCTGCCCTATTGTTGTTTGAATAGGATCAAAGGGAGTAACCAAGGTTTCGTCAGTATAAGCTTCTTGGGAGACAAGCTGCCAGCGGTAATCAAATGATATGGTAATGTAAAAATTTAAACCTATTTCATTCATCCAGGAGACGCCTTCTATTACTGGCGTAAAGTACTCTCTAAACTCCCCTCCTTTAGGGGGCGCTGTAATGTCAAATATAAAAGTAGCATTTTGGGTTGGTAAAACTTCGTTTTCTTCTATCCCTGTCGGCCGGTTGGGACCAAGCCAGCTAGGATCAGCAAATATGCTCGCTCGGTCGCGGGGGTTAGAGGTTCCAAGGCGTGTTGGGTTGGAACCGCCCTTTAACCAGGTCCTAGAGCTTGTATTCTTTATAACAAGTTTTAGCGTCACTTTTTGACCCGGCACTAAGCCGGTTGTAAGAGCTGGGGTTTGAAGCGTCCGATCAGTATAGGCTGCCTGAAGCACAATCTGCCATGGATAAGCATAATTCCACCACTTCTGGGCTGTTAT
Organism: uncultured Candidatus Saccharibacteria bacterium; assembly: GCA_964482765.1. GTDB lineage: Bacteria > Patescibacteriota > CPR2_A > CG2-30-33-46 > CAYZYZ01 > CAYZYZ01. Next base: position 6,779 of record CAYZYZ010000004.1, read on the forward strand.
ATTTCTTATAGTTCCTATGGTGCTGTAAAAAACATTACCCGGACAACTGGTTGGAGCCACGTCACGGTGACCAACAATTCTAGTAGCTCCGAAAGAGCTTCTTCCCCAAGCATCAGTAGTTCCGCCTCCGCCCACAGTATAGCGTGCATAGATAGTTCCGCCGCTTAAAGGATCAATATTCCTGGCACCAAATTTCCAAGCCAGAAGTTCGGTTAAGCTATTTCTGGCTGCGCCAGAAATATCACCATACGAATAATCGCCCATTACGGAGATACCTATGGTAGCCCGGTTATATGGGAAAGCATGGCCGGCGACCACATTCTCACCGCCGAACCTACCTTCATAGATATTGCCGTAACCATCAATCAAATAATTGTACCCGATATCACCCCAGCCCCTGGTGTTAGCATGATAAGACCAGATAGCTCTAACAGTAGAAGCTGGATCAGAAGTGTTCCACCCGCCGGCAGTGTGATGAACAACAGAATGGGTAGCAGACTCATACTCAGGAGCCCAAGCAGGCGAACTATTAGGGTCACAGCCAATAGAAGGGGAACAACCCCAACCGGCTCTAGAGATAACAGCTGGCTCGGCTTTGGCTTCTTTAATCAAGCCTGTTTTACCTTTGGAAGTCTTAGGCCCTTTGGTAGAATCAATATAATTAAAACCTATCTCTTTTAAGGTAGGTGTTTTAGAGGAGTCGCTAGTATAAAGCGTTACTCGATATTGAAATGACTCGGCTTCGTTTAAAAAGATTAAATCAGCAAAGCGCTTGTCTTTACTGGGCGGGTCCTTGCCTTGATCAGCATCATCTGGTTCAGCTATTCTCCAATCATCCCAACCACTTTTATTTTTTAACCTAGCCTCCACCTTTATTTGAGTATCAGCAGGGACATCCTCTTTCCAGTAAACTCCTATGGCATTAAATTTATAAGAAGTGGCTTCAGCTTGAGATATAAAAACATCCTCCGTCTTTTGATTTTCCAGCGCTAGCTTATCTTTATCTTCAAAAGAAAGAGGATTACTTTTTTTAATATCAAATTTTAAAGCCGGGAAATTTTTAAATACTATGTTTTCTGACTTAATATCAGTTTTTTGCTCTTTTCCGCCAAGGGCGGACCAGCCTCTGGCGGGGGAAAAAGAAATTTGTAAAAGAAAAACTGTGGCGAAGAATATCGCAAAAAAAACGATGGCTCTAAATAGTTTTTCTAAGGTCTCTTTTTTCATTTTTGTTTTTGGTTTTTTAGCCTTAGGTTTTCATTGTACTTTGCTTTTTCCGCACTTCAATCGTCACTACATTATTATACATTATTTTTTCTTTCTTGTCAATGGATTGGGGACACGAGCATAAA
>CAYZYZ010000004.1:8230-10958 GCA_964482765.1 uncultured Candidatus Saccharibacteria bacterium
ATTATTATACATTATTTTTTCTTTCTTGTCAATGGATTGGGGACACGAGCATAAAAACTTTCTGGTTTACCCTATTAGACCTGTCTGCCGACAGGCAGGTACGAATAATCTAAACCCCGTTAGATAACTTATTTCTAACTTATATCTAACGGGGTAAAAAGTTTGCCCTCTGGGCAGAGTTCTCAGAAGGCTCTGCCCTCTGGACGGCGCCCATTAAATAGCTGAATTATTTAATGGGGTTTGTCAAGAACGAACGACGGCTGCTTGCCAAGGGTTGGACCCTTGGCAGTGGGCAAAATAATTAGCTAGCTCGTCTTAATATCTTTTGGCAACTTAAGCTTAATTATTTTCTCCCAAGGAAGCTTTAGATCGTTTCTGCCAAAATGTCCATAGGCGGCTACCTTTTGGTAAATCGGTTTTCTTAAGTTCAATTTCTCTATAATTGCCGCTGGTCTTAGATCGAAATTATCTTTTATTATCTCGATTAACTCATTCTCTTCTAGCTTTGAGGTACCAAAAGTCTCAACGAGAATAGAAACCGGGCGGGAAACTCCTATAGCGTAAGCTATTTGAACCTCAGCTGTGCCTGCTAAACCATTGGCTACTAAATTTTTAGCCACAAACCGAGCTATATAAGCACCGGAGCGGTCGACTTTGGTCGGGTCCTTGCCGGAGAAAGCGCCTCCCCCTTGGCGAGCATAGCCGCCATAAGTATCAACCATTTGCTTTCTACCGGTTAATCCTGCGTCTGCCTGAGGACCTCCGCAGACAAATCTTCCTGAGGGATTTATAAAATATCGAATCTCGTCCTTCAAGCCCTCAGGCAACACAGGAAGAATAACTTTTTCTTTAATCTCTTTTTCTATTTCTTTATGAGCAACCTTGTCATCATGTTGAGTTGAGACGACAATAGTGTCTATTCTGTGGGGCTTGTTGTTTAGATACTCAACTGATACCTGGCACTTGCCATCGGGCCTGAGCCACGGAATTTCCTTGCTTTTTCTGGCTTCGGTAAGCCTTTTTGTGATTCTCTGAGCTATAGCAATTGGCATCGGCATAAATTCCGGGGTCTCCTTGCAAGCAAATCCGAACATCGAGTTATGAACAAATATCCCATTTGCAGAAAATATATTAACCTTGGACACCTCTAAATCATAAACTTCCGCCGCACTTTTTATGGTTTTCCCTTTAATAGTTGCGATACCAAACGGTAAATTCTTATCCAATAACTCTTCTCCTATCATTTCATCTTTGTGTGGATGAGGTATAAGAAAAAGGCTTCTTGAATTTCTTGGTTTAACTTTATTAACCTCTAAATACCTTTTGATCCTCTTATTTTTTTGTGGATTAAAAAAACCAATTTCTCTACCAAAGTTTTGATAGCTTTCAAAACCGACTAGATTCAAAACATAATTATCATAGATTGCTTTATATTTTTTATTCTTTCCGACGGGGGTGCCTTTAGGACAATTAAAAAGTATTGAGGATTTTATATTGAACTCATTTAGTAACAACTGAGTTTCTTGCAATAATTGGTATGACGAAGATCCTAGTCTAATTCTTATATTATTTTTATTTCTACCTGTATCAATTACAATAGTTCCATCACTATCAAATAAGCCCTTAAGATGGGCCTTAATTACATCTGGAGGAGAAATAAAAATCGCCGAGGGAGTAACTTTTCGAGCCGCTTTATTATAATAAACCCCGAAATTTTCAAAATGCTTTCGAACAAGTAGGGAATCTATTTTTAGATTTATCATCTCATCTTTGGTCTCTATTATTCTCCACTGGTTTGGAAATTTTTTGTTTAAAATTTTTTTCACTAATAGTGCGAACTTTTTGTTTCTCCCGAAAGCAATCTCCATTGAATTTTCTTTCTTCACGTATCCATCTCCGATTAAAAGTCCAATGGTATATCCAAGCTCTTTATCCAAAATAACTTCTTCTGGGCCATAAATTTTATGATTGTACTTACTAAAAAATTTTTGTCTAGGAATGTAAGACTTTAAATATTTATTTGAAAAAACATTCTTGACTTTCAAGGTACATACAAAATCTTTTTTCGTTAAAGAAAAGGCTTTCCTCCAATAAGTCTTTCCTTCTCTGTTGTAGCAAAGCACTTTATGTCCGGGCGTACACTCTAAACGCATGCCATTAGAAAACTTAATTTCAACAACTTTTTTGACCCCGGTTTTCTTAGACTTTAAAACCTTCTTTAAGCCGAAAGGGGTTGAGACAAAATCACCTAACTTTACTTTTTCAATTGGCAAAAATCCTTTCTCTGTTTTAATTAGTGTCCCTTTTTTTATACACCCTTGATCACCAGCGCCGATGCACTCATAGGGGTCATCATGTTTTTTGAGAACACTTTGGGCGATATCGGGCGATTGTGGTTTCAAAAAATTTAAAACCTTGCAGGTTTTGTAATCAATCCCCCACTCGGCGTTTGTGTAGCCAACCTCTTTTAAAACATCGCGGGCAATTTTTTCGGGATCTATTTTGGCTTTGGTGGTAATCTCTCCGGCAATAACAATCAAGTTGGTTGAGGCTAAAACTTCGCAGGCGACCCGGCCTTTTGGGTCCTGACGCAAAACCTCATCTAAAACTGCATCAGAAATCTGATCGCAGACTTTGTCTGGGTGTGCTTCAGTAACTGACTCAGAAGTAAAAATGTGTTTGTGCTGCTTTTTAGCAGTTACTGCTGGGCTTTCCTTCTTTTTTTTCT
>CAYZYZ010000004.1:11058-13072 GCA_964482765.1 uncultured Candidatus Saccharibacteria bacterium
TTTTTGATGATTTTTTAGCACGAATTAAATTAGAATATCCAAGCATCCGAAGGAAAGAATATCAGTGGTCTTATTCGCACATTCGCGCGAATAAGACCACCTCTTTTCTATTAAGAAATAGAGGTTCTGGAGTTTACCCTGTTAATTCCGTAGGAATTTTTCGGGGCTCGTTCAAAAGAACAGAAAAAGCTACTTCCCCACACAAAATCGTGAAAAAACCTTTTCTAATAAGCTCAAGGTTACTTTTTCGCCAATTATCTCCTCGAGTGACTGTCTAGCTTCATCAAGTTCAAGCAAAATCTTATCCAGAGCCTCATTATTCTTTGAAAGCTTTTCTACTGCTTCTAGAGAGGCGGAAGCCCTTTCTAATAATTTCTTCTGCCGCAAATTCGTCACCAGAACGCCCGACTCTGAATCAAATTTTTCTAGCTCTTCTTGTAAGGCTTTTTCGAGACCTTTTATCCCCTTTCTTGTCTTGGCAGAGGTTTCACAAACGCTTATAACATTGAGTTTTTCTGGTTCTTTAAAAACACCGGGGGTTCTTTTTAAATCCACTTTGTTTCTTACAATGATGGTTTTTTTCGACTCTAGGTCTTTTTTTAATCTTGGCTTAAGGTGGGAGAAAAACTTTTTTATTTCACCAAATTTTTCAACTATCAGGAAAACCATATCCGCTTCTTTTATTGCTTTAAAGGAACGGGAGACTCCTTCTTTTTCAACTTTGTCTTCTGTTTTGGTTATGCCTGCGGTATCAAAAAGACGAACTAAGAGTCCCTTAATTTCTATCTGATCTTCTAAAACATCGCGCGTTGTACCGGGGACGTCAGTTACTATTGCCCGAGCGTCTTTAACCAGAGCGTTTAAAAGCGAGGATTTACCAACATTGGGAAGACCCACCAAGGCTGCCTTTAGCCCTTCTTTATAAATAGTACCCACTTGGGCTCCTCTTAGGAGTTTTTCAATTTCCGAAATTGGTTTTTTAATTTTTTTCAAGATGTCGGTCTTTGTTAACTCAGGAATATCCTCTTCGGGAAAATCAATGTCGGTTAGCGCGTGAGAATAAACATCCAAAACTAACTTTAAAATATGCCTTATCTCCTTCTTTAGGCTTCCTTCCAGCTGCTCTTCGGCGACCCTTTGAGCCTTGTCTGATTTAGCGTAAATTATATCAGCGATGGCTTCGGCTTGAGTCAAATCAATTCTTCCCGCCAAAAAAGCCCTTTCGGTAAATTCGCCCGGCGAAGCCATTCTCGCGTCTTCGTCCAAGGCTTCTTCTAAAATCTTTTTTGCTGTAACGAAGCCTCCGTGACAGTGAATCTCTGCCATGTCTTCTCTTGTGTATGATTTCGGCGCCTTAAAAAACACTGCCAGGACTTCGTCAATAACTTCTCTCTTTTTACCAACGATTTTCCCATAATAAAACTTGCGGCTTTTAAATTTAGCCCCTTTGGGTTCAAAAACCTTCTTCAGAATAGGAAGGCTCTCTTTTCCGCTTATTCTTAAAATAGCAATGCCGGCATTACCAAATGCAGTGGAAATTGCGGCAATAGTATCATTGGATTTTATCTTCATGTCTTAAGTCTTAAAAATAACAATCAATCTCTATTTAGTCTCTATAAATCTCAACTAGTCTCGGATATTTATAGAGATTTGCTTCGCCCTTCGACTCATGTTATTTGCTCAGGGCTTCGCGAGATTGATAGATGTTTGTTGTCTGTTGTTCGTTAGCTCTATTTGCTATCAGTTGGCTTTATGATTATTCGTCTTTCTGGCTCCTCCCCAAAGCTTTCTGTTTCTACTCCCGGGATCTCGCTGACTGCCAAGTGAACGAGTCGTCTCTTGTAAGAAGACATAGGCATTAAAGCCTCGGCATGCTTTGTCTCCTTAACTATTAAAGCTACTTTTTTGACGTATTCTTTTAGTTTTTCTTCTTCTCTCGTTCTGTAATCTTCTATATCAAGAATGATTACCGGCGGAGCCTTCCGGGCGTAGCCTTCGCCTACAGGCGGAGCCT
>CAYZYZ010000004.1:13172-29154 GCA_964482765.1 uncultured Candidatus Saccharibacteria bacterium
GGCGGAGCCTTCCGGGCGTAGCCTTCGCCTACAGGCGGAGCCTCTTTGGTTAGATTGAGTTCTTTCAACACCAGGGCTCTTAACATATGCTGAAGGGCTTTTAGGGTTTCTCCTTTGGCGCCTATCAAAAGCGGAGCTTCTGTTTTGGTTAGCTTAACCAAAACTCCCCCGGGCGACTCTGTCCGTAGGAAAGGACTACGTCCGGAGGACTCTTCAATTTTAATCTCCGCCTCAATACCCAGGAGTTCTAAAATTTTTTTGAGTTGTTTTTTTATTACCTCAGCCGGCTTGCTCATTTTTTAAGACCTTTGTTTTTTTATCTAAAGATTTTCCAATATCATATTTATCAATGAGGTACTGCTGGGCTATCGCAAAAGCGGTCGTTGAAATCCAATATAAGGAGAGTGCTGCTGGAAAGCTTAGGGTGAACCATAAAGTTACTCCTGAGAAAGCAAATGTCATGGCATTAAAAGAAGAAGTAACGGCGCTTCCTTTTTCCATCATCATCTTTGAAAGCAAAAACTGGAGGCTGGCAGCCAGTATGGGAAATATCAGAAGCCACCCCTGATTTGGCGCTTTTGTCAAATCAAGAAAACCAAAGGCTTGAGAATTTATCGCCGCACCCCCAATAAGTGATTTTATTGAACCATACAAAGGGAAACCATTCTTCAGCCCCTCTCTAAAAACCACAAACAAACCTATAAGAAAGGGTAGTTGAATAAGGGTGGGGAGGCAGGACGAAAAAGGATTAATCCCTTTTTTCTGATAAAGCCCTAAGGTCTCCTTGGTCTGTTTTTCCTTGTTGTCTTTATTCTGCTTTTTTATCTTCTCTATCTCTGGCTGAAGTTTTTGCAGGGCTAATCTTGATCTCTCGGCTTTAATAGAGCTCCTAAGCAGTAAGACTCTAACCAAAAGGGTTAGAAGAATTACAGAAATCCCCGTATCCCTAGTAAAGACATAAAAGAAAATCAATATGTTGTACAAGGGGGTATATATTAAGTTTTTCATTAAAGATCCCAGCATTTTTTCTCTTATGTTTTTACCCCGTTAGATAATTCTTTATAAGATTATAACAAATTATTTACCCCGTCAGATATGAGTTAGATATAAGTTATCTAAAGGGGTTTAGATAACTTGTAACTACAAAGAATAGCACAAAAAGGGCAGCACCGTAAGCTAAAAGTAGAATCAACCCTTTCACAAAGTAATCTGGCTTAGCCCCGGCTGCCTCATCCCAACCGCCCTTGGACCAAGGGTTGCATCTGTTTACACGATAAAATCCCAACAAAACTCCTTTGGGGGCGCCGAACTTCTCTATAGCGTCTATTGTATATTGAGAACAGGTTGGCTTAAAGCGACAAAATCCCTCTGAATACAAAAAAGACAATGGCCCATGATCGGGCGACAGGGTCTTCTGGTATATTTTTATTAAATTTATAAGCAGTCTTTTAATCACGCAATATCCCTGCCTTCTTAAATAAACTTAAAATGTTTTTTTCAATTCCCTCAAAGCTAAGCTCTTTGCTTTGCGAGAAGGGCGTGATAATAATATCGACCCCTTTTTTGGTTTTTGGCAGAATCCTTCTTAAGGCCTCTCTTGTTCTCCTTTTTATTTTGTTTCTCTCTGTGCTTTTTTGTGAAAACCTCTTCCCAGCCACTATTCCAATTCTTGTTGTCCCTCTTTTATTGGATCGAGATTTTAAAGAAAAAAACGGGTTCCTTGTCCCCCGGCCTTTATAGGTTTTTTGAAAATCCTTATTCTTTTTTAATCGGTACTCTTTGGGAAGCATAAAAACTAAACGGCCAGCTTGGTTCTTTTCTTGAGCCTTCTCCTTTTCAAAACATTCCTGCCGGCTTTTGTTGACATCCTTTCCCTGAACCCGTGAGTTTTTTGTCTTTTCCTTTTTTTGGGCTGATAAGTTTTTTTGGGCATATCTATATTCCTTTTATTTTGTTTTATGGGTATATTGTATCAAATTAGCCAAGAGTTTAAACCCCGCTAGAAATGTCTTGCGTCCTGTGGATAAGTCTGATACTATAAATTGTACTGTGGAAGGGTTAAATTCAAACCCTTTGAGGGGATAAATGGATAAACAACAACTCTGGGAAGCCGCCTTAGGCGAGCTTGAACTTTCGCTTAGTAAAGCCAATTTTACTACTTGGTTTAAAAATACCTCTATCTTAGATTATGACTCTAAAAAAGTAACCCTGGCGATTCCCAACGCCTTTACAAAAGAATGGTTAAAGAATAAATACGAACCGCAAGTTGTTGAGGCCTTAAGAAACGTGTTGGGCGGCATAGAGAAAGTAGAGTACGAAGTAAAATCTCCTTTGGAAATAAAAGAGGTAAAGCTCTCGGTCGAGACAAAAGAAGAGGAGGAGCCAGAAGCGCCTGTTAATTACTCCCTAAACCCTAGATACGCTTTTGAAAACTTTGTGATAGGCGGCTCTAACAAGCTGGCTCACGCCGCCTGTTCGGGCGTAGCTAAGTCGCCCGGCAGGAAATACAATCCTCTGTTTATTTATGGAGGAGTCGGTTTAGGCAAGACTCACCTCGTCCAGGCAGCCGGCAATGAGATTATCAAAAGATTTTCCAAAAAGAAAGTTTTGTATATTCCTTCAGAGATATTTGTTAATGAGTTCATTGAATCAATAGGCTCTAAAAAAACCAACGGGTTTAAAAACAAATATCGAAATGTTGATGTTTTGATAATCGATGACATACAGTTTTTAGCCGGCAAGGAGCGCACTCAGGAAGAGTTTTTCCATACCTTCAACACTTTATATGAAGCCTCGAAGCAGATTATTTTAACGAGCGACCGCCCGCCGTCTGCCCTAAACACTTTGGAAGAGAGAATACGCTCCCGTTTCGAGGGAGGAATGATTGCCGACATCCAGCCGCCAGACCTGGAAACCAGAATAGCTATTATTGCCGCCAAGGCTAAAAGCAAAAACTTTCAACTCCCTATAGAGGTAATGGAGCTTATTGCCAAAAATGTCCAACAAAATGTTAGAGAATTAGAGGGCGCCTTAACCAGGGTGATTGCCTACTGTGAGCTAAATAGCGTAAATCCCTCTATGGAGATGGCAACAACTGCCTTAGAGGGCGTCTTGAGCCGCGCCAAAAGAAAATCTTTAAAATCAAGGGAGGTCTTGGAAACTGTCTCTGATTTTTTTGATATAAGAGTTAAAGATCTTCTGTCTCCTAAAAGAAACAAAGAAATCGCTCTTCCAAGACAAATCACTATGTATATCTTGCGGGAAAACCTCCATCAGTCGTTCCCCCAAATAGCCAGAACTTTGGGTGGGCGGGACCACACAACTATAATGTATGGATTTAGAAAAATTAAAAATATAATCAAAGAGGAGGGGGCTTTAAGCCATGATGTAGAAACACTAAAACAAAAACTGTACAGCTCTTAGTAATAAAGAAAAGGGGATTGCTTGTGGATAAGTTAGAAGTTTTTGGGGATAAAAATTTAAGAAAATTTACTTTGAAAATTTTAAACATTTTATCAATAAATTATTAACACACTTTTTAACAAAGAATTTTTAAAAATTTGAATTCAAAAATTGATTTTCCAAGGTTTTACACACCCATTATTATTACAATTAATTTAAATAAATGATAATATTAAAGAGGAGAAAATTATGAAATTTTACTGTTTGCAAGAAAATTTAAACAAAGGGTTAATACAAGTTGGTAGAATAGCTACAACTAAAAGCTCGCTACCTATATTAGAAAATGTACTATTAAAAACCGAAAGCGGTAGATTAAAATTAGTAACCACTGATTTAGAAGCGGTAATAATTCAATGGGTTGGAGGCAAGGTAGAGAAAGAAGGTTCACTAACAGTACCCTGCAGACTTTTTTCTGAGTATGTAAGCTCGCTGCCAAATAACAAAATTGAGCTAAAATCAGACAGCGGAGTTGATTTAGCAGTATCAGTAGATGAATATGAGGCAAACATAAAAGGACAGACCGCTGAAGATTTCCCAATTATTCCCGAGATAAAAGACAAAGTTTTTACTTCTATAAACTCAAAAACACTTTCAGACGCCCTTGCCGAGGTAGTTTATGCCGCCGCCATCGATGACTCAAAGCCGGTCTTAGCCGGAGTCCTCTTTTATTTTGATAAGAAAAATTTGAAATTAGTGGCAACCGACAGCTACCGGCTAGCTGAAAAAACCATTAGCCTAAAAAACAACGTTGCCGCTAAAAAAATAATTATCCCTGCCAAAACCGTTTCTGATCTCCAAAAGCTTCTCGCTGAGATTAACGAGGACATAGACATCAAAATAGGAGAAAGCCAGGCACTGTTTCATTCTAAAAACACCGACCTTATAGCAAGGCTAATAGAAGGCAACTTCCCTGATTATGAGAAAATCATACCCGAGCAGTACTCAACAAAAGCCGTGCTTCCAAGGGATAACTTTATTAATGTAGTTAAAACCGCCAGTCTTTTTGCCAGAGAAGGAGGAAACAGTATAAGGCTCAAGCTAAACCCCAAAGGCAAGCTCACGGTTTATGCGGCTGCCTCTCAGGTCGGAGATAATATTTCTCAAACAGAAGCCGAGGTTTTAGGCACAGAGGGAGAGATATCTTTTAATGCAAAATACCTCTTGGATGTACTAACCAGCCTTAAGAGTCCTAAAGTTTCAATAGAAATTGGGGGTAAGCTCAAGCCGGCGGTTGTTCGGCCCGAAGGGAAGAGTGATTATCTTCACATAATAATGCCCCTAAGCGTTTGATCGCGATATAATTAACTTGTGAAAATCTTAAAGCTAGAGCTGGAAAATATCAGAAATTTCCAAAAATTGAGATTGGATTTTGATGACTCTTTAACGATAATTTATGGCGGCAACGCCGAGGGCAAGACGAACCTATTAGAGGCTATTTATTTTTTGAATCTAACAAAATACCCCCGCAAGATAAAAGAAAGGGAGGTTCTTCTTAAAGGAGAAGAAACAGGCAGAATAAAGGGTATCTTTAGAGACGACAAAGAGCAGGAATTGGAAGTAGAGTTTATTTTAGGGCGAGAGAAGATAGGGAAGATAAACAAATCCAAAGCCAAAATAAAAGACGTTCTTGGGCAGGCGCTTTCAATTTTTTTTACTGCCGAGAACCTGAAGATGATAGATGCCCCCGAAGAAAGAAGAAGGTTTTTGAATATACTTTTAAGCCTCTTGGACAGAAAGTATTTTTTTAACCTTTTAGAATACAAGCAAGCCCTAAAAAGAAGAAATAAGACTTTAACTTTAATAGGGCTTAAAAAAAGCCAGGGTTTGGAGCTCGACTTTTGGGACCAAAAAATTGCTACCCTTGGTTCGAGTATCGTAAGCCATAGAAACATTATAATTTCAAAAATTAATAAGCTCCTGGAGGATTCCCCAATGTTTTTTAAAAAAAGCCCGCTCAGGCTTATTTATAATGCCAAAGATTTATCCGAAGAGCTGTTTTTAAAAGAGCTTAAAAAAAGAGAAAAAAAAGATGTGGCGTTGGGGCAGACAACCTTTGGTCCCCACCGAGACATTATAAAACTGGAAGCCAATAACCTAGATTTGGAAATTTACGGCTCCAGGGGAGAAAAGAGGGCGGCGGTTATAGAGCTTAAAAAGACCGAGGCAGAATTATTAAAGAAAGAAAAAGGAGTTATTCCAATTCTGCTTTTAGATGATGTGTTTTCTGAGTTGGACAAAGAAAACCGAGACAATGTTTTAGGATTGGTTGGCGGTCAGCAGACAATAATAACAATAACCAACCCCAATTACTTGAAAGAGGTGACACAAGAAGCTAGGGTGTATAAAATAGAAAAAGGAGAGATTAAAAAACAATGACTAATTTCTAATGTCTAATTACTAATGAAGCCCCAATAACTAAACCCCAATGACCAAATCTTTTAATTTTAAACTACAATTTTTAATTTTTCATTTTTAACTTTTAATTTTTATCGTGGAGCATATCAACAGACAATTGGGTATAAACTTAAATAAAAAAGGGCTTAAAAGAATAGCCGAGGCCTCTTATGTTTGCTATCTTTTCAAGAATATTAAGGGAAAGATTTTGGGTAAAGACATTAAGGCCCAGGCAATTTCTTTTAGAAACGGGATATTAAAAATAAAAACTTCCGATCCGATTACGGCATCAGAAATTCGTTTTAAAGGTGACTTAATTAAAGACAAGATAAACAAAAAAATAGGGGCGGAAGCAGTTTTAAGGATTGATGCCAGGTTCTAAAGTTCGGGGCTTAGAGTTTGGTTATTTCAGCATCCAAAATAAAGACTATTGCCCCGGACGTTACGATCCTCTCGGCTTCAGGGATGACGAGTTCGCCCGGTTCCATTATATGGGGAGCTGGGGATACGTTTTCTTCCCTTGTCTTGCAGCACTCTTTTATAATTCCTATAACTTTTTCGACTTTTTCTTTTTCAGTGCCGATCAAAAAGATATTGCTTTGCTTGCCCAAAAATCCGCCCAAGGCTTCAATTTTTGTTGCCGAAAAATTATTTTTTGAAAGCCCCTCGGCCAGACCCGAGGCGTCTTCCTTATTTACAACAGCGATTATTAGTTTCATATTTTAAAGCCCCTGGTTATACTGTTTTGATAGTTCGTCATAATCATCTTGTTTTTTAGCTTCCGATGATTGCTGCTTTTGGGTTAGAGGGACAATGTTAAGCTCGGTAAGAAAATTAAAGCCATAATTTTCAGGGGTTTTGTCAGTAGTTTTACTGCCCGTTTTTTTATCAATGCTTATGCTGTAATAAGTTTCTTTTTTTAAGGCGGCCTTCGGGGAGATAATAAACTCTGTATTATTTTTATCCAAAGCAATTTCAATTTCAACTTCGGGGAATATTTTTACATCAATCATATTTTTGTCTATAGGCTTATCAAAATCAATTATTATCTTTGAACCAATTTTTACCCCAATCTCTCCGCTATAAGGAGAAGCTTTTAAGGCTTTAGGCAGAGAGACGGCTCTAAACGTGAATGCCACATCCTTCCCCTTCAATCCCCAGCTTCCCTTGGGACCAGTTACCCTAACAGTGTATTCTTTGTCGGGCGAGAGCTCTTCTAGCGGCACGAAGGTTAAAGTTTTGTTGTTTTCAATGTTCACTTGCCCCTTAACATCAGGAGAGACTTTAAGCTCTTTTTTAGTATCGTCAGAAATTTTGCGATTAAAGGTTATTTTTATTGTCGTATCTAAAGAAACATCTTTTGATCCTTTTTCAGGAGAAACCGAGGATACGGATGGGGTCAAGAGTAGAGTAAAAACCACTAAGAAAAGAGTAAAAACTATTGAAATTATTATTACAAACAAAACTTTTTTATTTTTTAGAGCATTCATTTATTTTAGTCTCCCCCATCCAGATACAATGGGTGGACCATCATTTAAATTATAAGTATGGCTTATACTGCCGGAATTAGACTCTAAGGTTGTTACTATATTTGTCGAGGCGTCATAGCTTTTGCTAATACCATTATGGCCAAATGCCCCACTACTGTAGAACCATAATACGTCACCTCTTTGTGGTGGATTTGATTTTTGATTTTCCGCAGTATTTTCAACCGCAACCCCATTTGCCTTAAACCAGTCCCACTGCTCGCCGGTAACCCTGCTCCAATCAGTCGCGCCCTCATAACCGCCACCCAACTTGTAAGACCAGATAACCAAATCCGTACACCAGAAATGTGCGGTACAGGGCCAGCCGATAGTATTGCCCTCAGGAAGCGCATGGTAATTATTGGGATTAGAGTCTTCTTGGACATAGCCCGGGCAGGCGCCAGAAGTTGTAATTAGCTGATTAGTTATTTCTTCTGCTTTAAGGGCAACAGCTTCACTAGAAGTAGAAGGGGTTTCTGTTCCAGTAGCCTGGAGACTAAAGTAAGAATAAACTGTAAGAGCAATAGTCAACATAATAACAAAAGGGATAAGTACTATAACACAGCCAATAAAGATCTGTTTCCATTTGGAAATACCAGCCTTCTCCGCCACTTCTGAAGCTTTGGCGGCTTGGCCAACATAAGGGATTGCTCCAGCAGCCTTTGTTAATCCTTTCTCCGCCGTTTCTTCCGCACCCTTTTTAGCAGCTTCTTCTCCGGCTTTTCCCGCCTTTTTTCCTAATTCTTTTGCCCTTTCTTTGCCAGCTTCTTTCGCGCCTCCCGGAGGTTTTTTACCAAATTTATCTTTTAATCCCTCCCCCCTTTCTTTAAGGTCGCGGGCTTTATCTAAAGCAGAAGGACCCTTTTCAGGAGCTCCTTCCTCTGGAACCTCTTCAAAATCTTCTGGATTGTAATCCTCTTCCATTAATTTTGCCTAAAATTTACAAAATAGGTTTAAGATAATTTACCAGCCACTTGCCGTTTTCTATAACTAAGTAAACCCTAACCCTTTTTTCATACTTTTTATCTGTGCTAGGCTCAAAGGAGCTTCTTAATATCTCAACCTCTGCTCTTTCTTCTATATAATTTAATATTGTAACCGAGATGACGCTTGTTTTTAAGGAGACTTGACCCTTAAAGTCTTGAGGCCTCCTAGTGTTAACATAATAAGTTGAATCAAAAAAACCTTTTGTCATAAAGGGTTTAATTCTTTCTGAATATTCTTGGTCAGTCTGTTTTTGGTAAGTATACCATTCTTCAATAAAATTTTTAGATGTTGCTTCAATTTCTTTTTTATCTTTTGATTCTACGGTCATCTCTAAAGTAGGAGTCATTTCTTTTTTTTCTAAAAACCCAATTTTTACAGTCTCTTCAAATGTTTTATAGCCATCCTTTTCTATTTTTACTATATGCTTGCCCACCAGAAGTTTGACCGAGAGAGAGTTTTTATTATCGTATATTTTTTTATCTATCATTATCTTTGCCGGAGTTGCCGAAGGCTTAATTTCAAGTGTTCCTCTTCCAAAAATAAAGAAAAGAACCGCCAAGGTTATTACGCCAGCCGCCAAGGTTATAATTATTTTTTTTGTTTTTGTTCCCATTTTTTACTCCAATGGTCCCAAGGGGATGTTTTGGTCTTTGGCAAAACCAAACAATACCTTACCCTTGTCATCATTTGGGTCGTCTGTATTTGCATCCTCAGTTTCTAAGTAATTTAGAACTTCACGCGACCCCCCACAGTTTATGCCATCTTGTGTCCACTTAAATTCCGCCGGCCCCCTTTCTATTATGCTTGCTACCACCATCTTATTGTTTTTCGGGTTCGTAATTATTACTTTTTTCTTTCCGAATCCATCAATCGGAGCAGGCCAAAACATATTAAAATAATATCTTTCCTCCTCGGTTTTATAGGGATTAAATGTGGCACAATTGCCAGTATTGGTAAAAGTTAAAGCCTCTGAGCCCGGGCCCTCGTAATGTGAATTTCCGGGAGTCATGCAGTCTAGGACTACAGCAGGCTGATAGTTGGTATTTCCTTTTCTCCCAGGAACATGTTCCTCGTTCCCAATCTTGCCTTCTGTTGCCGGGAGAGTTACTCCACCTATGCTTGTTACCGTGTCGGTTGAGCCTGCCCAGCTACTCCCGCCCTCTGATTTTTTGCCCATTTCTGTGCCAATAGCAGCAAATTGGGCAATAATTACAAACCCAAGTATTACGGCCACCATTATGATGATTATTATAGGCAGAATGCCTCTTTCTTCTCTAAAAACCCTAAAATTAGAAGTTTTCTTCTTCTTGTTCAATTTTTTCCAACTCCTCAGGGTTAGTGGTAATTAATTGGTTTTCCGAGTAAGAAGCATATATTCTAATGCCCACATGATTTTGCCCGGCAAAGAATATTCCGGTGCCGACATCAGCGCTTAAAAGAAGCTCCCTTTCCCCCTCGGTTAATTTAAAGGTGTGAACAATTAAATCAATGGCTGCCGGCGACTGCTTTAGGAGTATCTGCATAGCCGAGTTGGTAACAACTGCCCGTCCGTACTGAGAATTTAAAAAGTCTTCAACATCCTGGCTTATAGCGGTGATTCCCAAGTAATATTTTCTGGCTCTTTTTGCCAAAGCATACAAAAATTTTGCCGAATCCTCATACTGCATTAGAAGCCAGGCTTCATCTACCACCAGAATTCGTTTCTTTCGGTGAAGCCTGATATTATTCCAGACAAAACCCATTATCATATACATAGCTACTGGTCTAAGTTGGTCCTCTAGGTCTTTTAAAGAGAAGACCACAAAGCGGTTATCTAAATTTAAGTTTGTCGGTTCATTAAAAAGCCCGGCAAAAGTTCCCTCAGTGTATTTTGAGAGTCTGGAAACCATACTTTCGGCGCCCTTCATATTTTCTAAAACAGCCACCAAATCTCCTATTAAGGGAGGGGGCTTTTTGTGGGTTTTGGGGTCACTTGTTATGTCTTTTAAAGCATAAGTTTCACTCAGGGCTTTGTCCAAAATCGATTCTTCTTCAGGCGAGAGTGTCCCAATCATTACCTTTATTAAGCCGGACAGCATTATGATATTTGTTTTTAGAACATCCTGCTCTTCTTCTGTTTTTTCCTCGGCTTGGGGCAGGTCAAAGGGATTGATGCGGTATTTTGATTTTAAGGAAACCTTAAGGTAGCTTCCTCCAACCACCTGGCTCAAGCGCTCGTATTCATTTTCTGGGTCAATAATGATAATATCTGTTCCCATCATCAGGCTTCTTAAAGCCTCAAGTTTTACCGCATAGCTTTTTCCAGCGCCAGCAGTAGCAAAGACAACTGAGTTGGCGTTCTCCAAACTGAAGCGGTCAAAGATAATCAAGCCATTGTTGTGCATGTTTATTCCGTAAAATATGCCTTCGTTTTGGGTAAGCTCCATTGAGGTAAAAGGGAAAGTGGTTGAAAGAGAAGAAGTATCCATGTTTCTGGTTACCAGAAGCTGGTCTGAGGCCTGGGGCAGAGTAGAATTAAAACCCTGCTCCATTTGAAGATTGGCCTGTTTGGTATAGATGAGCTTCCCGCCAAGAACCGTCTCCAAAGACTTGGTAATTATATCCAGCTCCTCCAGAGAATCGGCATAAATTGTAAAGTAGAGTGAGAACTGGAAGAATTTCTCAACCCCCTTCTGAAGGTTGTCGCGCATCTCTTCAGCGTCTTGTAGGGCAGTCTCTAAAGCCGGGTCCCGTACCTGTCCCTTTTCGGCGCTCATCATCATGGCTGATTCCATCTGACCAACTTTCTTTCTCAAGTTCTCCATAATAGTTTTAGTGTCCACTGGATAGATAAACATGGAGATATCCATCATAAAATCAGAATTTATAACCGGCGAGAGCCAGTTAGTATAGATGTAGCGCGGATAGGTAAAAACAAAAAGGGCGCGGACAAATTTATTTCCTAATTTTAGATAATTGAATTCTATCTCCAAGGCTCCTGGAGCAATCAAGTCCTTAACCGAAGCCACCCCTTCTTCAAAAATTCTGGTGGCTTCAAACTCTCTTTTCCGCTGCTGCTTTAAAATCTCAAGCTCCTGTTTGCGGCGGTCGAGGCTCTCCTTCCAATCCTTATAAGCCTTGAAAGGAGCGGTAATTTTTTCGGATATTGATTTTTTCTCTTTGTTTAATTCTTCTTCCATTTTTTATTCCTATTGCCTAATAACTATTATCTATTACTTACTTGTCCTCTGCAAAGCCCCGTATGGGGCGAGTCGAAGGATTACCTTATCACTGTTCCTGCTCAACAATATCAGAGGTTAAAGCCTCAACATCAACTAATTTTTCTCTTTGAGCGGTCTCCAAATTGTATATTTCATAGAATAATTCAATCAAATCCAAAGTTGAGAGCTGGGCGGCTCTTAGTTGCAGACCATTAAGGGCTGAAGCTACCAGTTCAACTCTTTCTAGAAGCTGCTTTTTGTGCATTTCAAAGTCTTCTTCTTTTTTCTTTTGTGCCCAGGTTGGGTTTAGGGTCTTGCCAATTTTTTCGAGGAACCCTACTTTTTGAATTCCGGTCTGAAGGCCGCTAGCGTAAAAGGGAACTGTAAGATAGATTTTTTTGTCCATAATATTGGAGATTTCCAAAAGACTCTTGATAAAAGCAATATACTCCTCGATTTGCGTTTTGATAAATTCGTTTGTTTCCTGTCTTTGTTTTTCTTCCAGCCGAAAAAGATAGCCTGATAAATCGAGTTTTTTAGAACGGAGGGTTATTTGGATAGGAAAATTTATGGAGTTAAGAAAGTTCTGGTATTCCAAAATAATTGACTCTTTTTCTTGTTCAGATTTTAATTCAAAATTTATAGAAGAGACCATTAAAACCGCCCTCAGGGAGCCGTCCTTCATTACCAAGATATCATCTCTAATTTCGGAAATATCTAAATAGGCTTGGACACTCGCCTCCCCAGCTTTTTTAGTTTTTTCTTCTCTTTTTTCTTCTTTTCTGTCTGTTTTTTTATCAGCCATTTATTTTCTAATTAGATTAATTAAAAATTTAAAAGTCAAAATTATCACCGCCAGGGCGGGATCCCGCTAAGGCGGGACAATTTAAAGTTAAAAAATTCTTTTACCTTTAATTGTTAGTATACTTGAAGCTATTATTTTGGCAATCTCCTGTAAGCTATCTTTAAAATTTGAATTATAATTTTACTTTTTGCTTTTTAAAGTTTGCATTTTTTATTATACTGTCAACCCGTTGCTGTTTTTCTTTTTCCTGAGCCTTTTTAATTCCAGATAACTACCCGGCTCCTTTATTATATGGGGTCTTTTTTTGGTTTTTTGGTTTTTAAGAGCAACTTCTACTTTCTGAAGCTCTTTTTTTATGGTTTTAATTCTTTCAGTATCTTCTAAAATATCCTCTAGCTCGCTCTCATCAACTTTTATATTAGTTACAGGGGCCTCTACTCTTGGTGTGGTTACTCTGTTTTCCATATCAATTTTATACTCTTCAACATAAGGCTTTCTTACTTCTTTTTGCCTTTTTTTAGTGGGCCAGGGAAGATGAATTTCAGGGATGAGATTGATTCTCAATTTTTTCCTAATCCCGGGCTTCGGAGGTTTTTTTACTGTTTTCTCTATTTTAGAAACCGCATCTTTGAGTTTTTTAATGTTTTCTTTGCGAAGAGCTTTTTTCTTTTTTAACCTTTCTTCAATCTCTTTTTTTATAAGAGCTTCGGATTTTTTAAATTCTTCCTGAATTATCTTTTGTCTTTTAACTTCTTTCTCGACGCTTGCGGTCGGGACTTCTTTTTTCTCAGCCGTTTCTTTGGCTGGAATTTCTTGAGCTATCTCTGGTTTGATTTGTATCTTTTCTTCTTTTTTAGGAGCCTCTTTTTTCACCATACTGGTGATCCCGACTTCCGTCGGGACTTCCTCCTTCTCAGCTGGCGGAGGAGCTTCCTCTTCCTCAGCAACCTTTTTATACATAGTTTTTATTTCTTTCCCGACCAATGTCGGGATCCCGACGCTTGCGGTCGGGACCTGCTCGGTTAGCTCTCCCCAGCCGCGGGTATCCAAAACATGCGCCAGTTTTTCCAGCTCACTTTTGATTTGGCTTGGATCTTTGGGGGGTGCTTCCTCCTTTTTCTTAGTGGGAATATAGGCAATGTCTGGTATAAAGATATCTTTTTGCCAGACTCTTTTTCGGGAGCGGAGACTAAAGAGAATAAAAGCTACCACAAAATCCGGCAGAGACTTGCCTTTAATTTCTATGACTGCAAAAGCTCCTATAAAAGCAAAAAATATAATACCAAACAGGAATCCTGCGCTAAAAGAGTGGGTAATTTTGCTTATAATCGAGAAGACCAAGTAGCCAACCATTGCTCCGGACAGTAAATACAAAAACTGCCGGAGCGTAAGACCCCAAATTATTTTATCTTCTCGTTGAACATCTTGAGGAATTTTATACTGCATAATATTAACCGCTTAGAGTAATTATACAACAGCTGTTCCGAGATATAAATATTAAAAAACAGCCAACACTTGACTAAAGAGTTGGAGACCCCGAATTGTCCATTGCCTTACTTGTTTAGTTTTTTTAAAATTCCCTTCTTAAAATCAGCTAATTTTTTTCTGTTTAGATCCAACTCTAAAACCTCTGTTGTTTCTCCTAATAGTTCTTTTAAATTGTCTAATTCGCCTTCTTTTCTGTTTTTTTCCAAAACCTTTTTATAAAAATTGAAATCAAAACCAGGGAGCAGGAGCAGAGAGAAGATATCAATTTTATCTTTCTCTCCTTTTGGCGAGCCCCTTCTTTGACTGAAAGCCCCCTGCTTTAAAATTAAAAGAACTTCTAATTTTGGAACAAGAAACCCTTCCCTTAAAGTGATGTAATTTTTTATCTTTTCTGCCGGCAAGCCAGGATTAGAATAAAAAGGCACATACAAATCTATGTCAATTTCGTCTTTTTTGGCCTCATATTTTTTTAATCTTTCATTTTTTGTTACATTAAATTTTTTCTTAAATTTAGCTAAAGCGTCAAAATCTATAACCAAGTCTATATCTTTTGATTTTAAAGAATGAGTATACAAAAATACTGCCCAGCCGCCAATCAGAATAAAATCAAAGTCTTTCTTAAGGCTCCTTAAAGCGTCAAAGCTTTTATAAGTTGTAAGTTTATGCCAGAATTGTTTCAATTTTTTCCTCCAAGGCTTTGGAAAAGTCTGCGGCAAACCACTCCGGAAGATTCCAAAGGTCAACAAAAGTCTGTCCAAGGGTAGTTAATTTGCCGTATTTTTTTAAAAAGGGGTCAGGTTCTAAAATAAAGAGGTTTGGCGTTCCCTTTTTGAAAGTAAATCTTTTTCTGATTTCGGGAAGGTTTTTTTTAGAAAGATAGATATAAATTTTGTCGTAGTCTGCCGGCACTTCCTTAAATCTTTTTATAAAAGCAGAGTAAACCGTGAAGATTGTTTCTGGGGGGAGAGAGTTTTTAATCTCAGTAATTGGTAAATTTGTAAATCCAGAAAAAATTACATCTTTTTGAAGGCGGCGGAAAGTCGCCCAAATAAAAAGCAGTTTCTTTGTGTCGCGAACCTTAAAATCCCGGCCAGTCACCTCAATTGCTTTGTTCTCCCGAGGCACTTTTAGAGCATTAAAAACCGTACTCAGCGAAAAAGAGAACTTTTTTGCCAAGTCTTTTTGGGTGAATCTATAAACTTTTTTCTCCAGCGACTGATAGAGAATTTCCCGCCAGATTATTTCCTTTTTGTTTATCATTTCGATTTTTACTTCAAAAAAGTAGCTTCATTTCGATTATAATCGAAATGAAAGAAGAAGTCAAGACCGCGACAAGAATAAATAAAAACCTTGAAATGATTATGTGAACCAAAGGTAAGAAAAATTGTTACCTTTGGTTCATAAGAGGAAGTTTTGTTTCTTTAATTCTCTTCTCATCGGACATAGCGAGGGAGTTTATAACAATTCGTTTATTTGGTTTTTTAAAACCGGCAAATCTTTTTCTAAAAGATTCCAAAGAAGCTTTATATCAATACCAAAATATTCGTGGATAAGCACATTTCTTAATCCCGATATTTTCTCCCAAGGGATGCTAGAGTTTTGTTTTTTAAAACCTTCAGGAAGGTTCTTTGCTGCTTCTCCAATGATTTCTAGTCTTCTTATTACTGCATCTTGGACTTGGATGTTATTAAAAAAGTCTTTTTTGGATAGGCCTTTTGTATAGTCTTCGATCCAATCCACACTTTCTTTAATATGTTTTATAAAAACAAAAGGATCTTTACTCATAGTTCTTTTCTTTCTCTAAAGATTTTGTCTCTTAAAAACGGAGAAATAGAGTCGTAGGTTAATACATCAACCCTACGTTCGAGGATTTTTTCTAATTCGAGCTTCAAATCAACTAAATCTAACAAAGTTTTTCCAGGCTCAAATTCTACTAAAATATCTAAGTCACTTGATTCGGTTGCCTCATCTCGTACAAAAGAACCAAAAATAGCCTGTTTGGTAACTTTATGTCTTTTTAAAACCGGTTTGATTTTAAGCTGAATATTTTTTATGTTATTTTTCATATTTTTATGATAGTAGAATTTTACTTAAAATTCAATTGTCAGCCTTTTTAAACT
>CAYZYZ010000004.1:29254-30460 GCA_964482765.1 uncultured Candidatus Saccharibacteria bacterium
CCGCGTTATTATTTTCCTAACAAATAATTTTTCGCGGAGGAATTTGGAGGTGAATTGTTGGAGGTACGACCTCCAACAATTCAAAATGCTCCCGAAAAACTTATATCTTGAGTTTTAAAGCCATTTTTCTATACGCCTTAACCGGTGAATGTCACTTTTATATAAATAATTTTCGTGGAGAGGACAGAGTTCTAAGAGAATAATTTACTTTCCTACTAATTTTTTTATTTCCTTAACAAATTTTTCTGATTGTTCTAAAGCTTCCTTTGCTTCTTGGTGGCTAAATTCTCTCAATGCTTCATAGGTAGCATCAGTTCTTTCTTTCAAGAGTTCTTTTAGCCATTTCCCATATTTTTCATCAACTTGTCTATTCTTTACAAAATTTTCACCAAATAGATTTATTGTACCTGAATGAGTTTTAGAAATAATACCCTTATTTATTAAAGCAGCCTTAACAATATAAAAAGCAGCATAATAAGCATCGGAAACTGTGCCGCGAAAAAAATCTTCTTCTAGACGTAATTGTGCTGATTTTAAACTATCTTCAGAAAGCTTAATAAATGCTTTTATTTCTTCAGGGCTAGGAATAAATTTTTTATTTTTATTAGCCATAAACTATATTTTTACAGCCTCTTTTTGGACAGTATAGCTAAAAGAGGTGGGAAGTGATAAATATTTATGCCACCGAGATTTAGGGATTACGATCTCTGAAAGCGGAACATTATATTCTAGCATTATATCAAAAGCGATACTTGAGACTTTTTTACTATCGCTCCGGCTTTCGCTGTCTATAATTACCAAAATATCAATATCGGATGTTTCTTTTGCATCACCGCGAGCCTTAGAACCGTAAAGAAGGATATCATAAATTTGGTTGTCAAGTTTTTGAAGCAACCTTTTCTTAAATTCTAAAACGGCTTTTTTTTCCTTTTTTGATAAATGTTTTAGCGATATTTTCATAATTTTATTTTAATTGAAAACCATTTCAGTTTCAATGATAATTATAGAGACTATTAAAAGAGGCTGGGCGGCAATATTGCCGCCCAGCCTCTTTTAAGACCAGACAATCTAAGAAAAGAATGGTTTGGAATTTTTTGAAGAAAATTCCAAACCATTCTTTTAATTCTTAATTTTCTTCTCGCCGGACATCCTGCCTGCCGCGTTATTTATTCGCCTCTGGCGAATAAATTTTCGTGGAGGAATTTT
>CAYZYZ010000005.1:0-1600 GCA_964482765.1 uncultured Candidatus Saccharibacteria bacterium
AATTCCAACGGCCAGGAGGTTCTCCCTCAAATAAGCTTTACCTTAAATTCCAATACAGTCGACTTTGCCAATCTTAATAATGGCAATAACTGGACAGATACAAAAACGGGCAGCTTTACTACGACAACCAATGCCTACAATGGCTACTCAGTGATTGTTTATGCCACCGACTATTTGCGTTCTCTTGCTTATCCCTCAATCTATATCACAGACTTTCAGGGTCCCTACAGCGCGCCGGAAACATGGAGTCCGCCCGGAGACGGTAAATATGGTTTTGGCTACGGAACTTCTGACTGTGATGTTAACTCTGGCTTATTCTGGTCAGGAGGTGGCTGTACCCCTCCTCAAAAGTTTGCTGCTTTTACCCAATATGCTGTTGGTGGCCGCACATTAGCTGATCATACAGGACCCATCACCGGTTCACCTATTACCAATGAAACCTTTACCATAACCTATAAGGTAGCTGTGCAAAATACTCAAGCCGCTTCGGCTTACAGAACTTATGCAACCTATATAGTAGTCTCCAACTTCTAAGTTTATATAAATTCAACTTTAAGACCTCAAAGTTGCAAAAATTATTAGAATTATTAGATAAGAATATAAAAGTATAACAAATATTCACGATCGTGAATATTTGTTATACTATAAGTTGAGATATTTTGATATAATAAAAAAATGAAAGAAAAAACTTCACTTTTAGAAGATATCCTTTTGGCTTTAATTCCTTATACAAAGGAAAATATTACTCTAGCTTTTAATCCGGGCAAGTTTTTTTATCAATTAGAGAAGAAACATAATATAAATAAACAATCTGCATATTCTACTTTTTATCGCGCAAAGAAACAGGGATACCTTCAAGAGGTTGAAAAGGAAGGTCAAAAATCATTATCATTAACAGCCAAAGGAAGAGTAAAAATCTTAAAACATTTGGTTAAAAATAAAAAATTAACCTGGGACGGCCAGTGGAGAATTTTATTTTTTGATATCCCAGAGAAATATAGGAAAAAAAGAGATATTTTAAGAACAAAACTCAGAGAACTAGATTTTAAAAAATATCAATTGAGTGTCTGGATATCGCCTTATGATTATACAGAAGAAATTCAGCTGCTTATAGACGAGCTTATGATCGTTCCTTATGTTCAGTATTTAGTTGCCAAAGCAATTTCAGGCGAAAGAGAGCTCAAAATTTTTTTTGACCTTAAATAATTAAAATAATTCTTACCTTCGGTATTAGAATACTAAGCTAGAAAGTAAAAGTATAACAAATATTCACGATCGTGAATATTTGTTATACTTTTATAGATGTTATTGACTGAATATTAGAAAAATGTTACCGTTGATGTGCGGTAACATTTTTAAGTTATTTTAGTGGTCTTTAGCGAATTATTAGTATAATTTAGTGTTAATAAGCTATGCGAGAAAAATTTATTACCACCAATGAATTAGCCAATGATGCTTCCAAAATCCTTCATAATTTAAAAAAAGGCGAAGGAGTTGTAATACTTAGATATTCTGAGCCAGTCGGTGTTTTGATTTCTTGGGAAGACTATAAAAAAATCGAAAACCTCGAAAGCGATTTTGTAAACGAATGCAAGACTTG
>CAYZYZ010000005.1:1700-12139 GCA_964482765.1 uncultured Candidatus Saccharibacteria bacterium
ATGAAAGAACATTATTTTGATTACGCGGCGACCACGCCAGTAGATAAAGAAGTTTTTAAGAGCTTAGAGCCATATCTTAAAGAAAAATATGGCAATCCTTCTAGTATTTACAGTAAAGGTCAAGAAGCGCGGTTAGCGGTAGAGGAAGCGCGAGAAAAAATCGCTTCTTTAATTGACGCTGATCCCGAAGAGATTATCTTTACCTCTTGTGCGACTGAATCAAACAACCTAGCTCTAAAAGGCGTTGCCTTTCAACACGAATTGACGCGAAAATTAGCACGAAATAACACAAAAAATAAACCTCATATTATTACAAGCCAGATTGAACATCACTCTGTTTTGAATACTTGCAAATATTTAGAGCAATTTGGTCACAAGGTTACTTATCTTCCGGTAGGTGAGAAGGGTTTGGTTCAGCTTCAGGATGTTAAAAAAGCCATTACCAATAAAACAATGTTAGTTTCTATAATGTATGCCAACAACGAAATCGGAACTGTTCAGTCTGTCGCAGAAATCGGAAAAATAATAAAAGCAATAAGGATTAAGCGGCAAGAAAAAGGGAATAAAACACCGCTTTATTTTCATACCGATGCTGTTCAAGCCATACAATATCTTCCTACCAATGTTAACAAACTTGGGGTGGATTTACTGTCTATTACCGGTCACAAGTTTTATGCTCCCAAAGGAGTTGGTGCCCTATATATAAGGAAGGGAGTGAAGTTTCTGCCCCAGCAATCAGGTGGGGGTCAGGAAAAGCATCGCCGAGCCGGTACAGAAAATGTGGCAGGAATTGTAGGAATGGCTAAAGCTTTGGAACTGGCTCAAGAACGAAAAGAAAAAGAAGTAAAGAGACTTAAGAATTTACGAGATTATCTTATAGAAAAGGTTTTAAAAATTCCCGGCACCTTTCTTACCGGTGATAGAGAGAAACGCCTTCCTCACATCGCTAGTTTTGCATTTAGAGGAGTAGAGGGTGAGTCCTTGCTTTTAAAATTAAATAATTACAAGATTTTTGCCTCGACCGGTTCAGCCTGTACCTCGGACTCTTTAGAACCATCACATGTTTTACTTGCTTTAGGCTTAAAACATGAGATTGCCCACGGCTCTTTGCGTGTTTCTTTGGGAAGGCATACCGTCAAAGAGGATATTGATCTGTTAATCAAAGTCTTGCCGGGAATTGTTGAGGAATTAAGAAAAATAAGTTCGTTTAAATATGGAGCAACAAATGAGCGATAGCGATTTTGGACCTTATTCAAAAAAAGTAATGGAGCTTTTCGAAAATCCCAAGAATGTGGGTGAGATAAAGCCAGCCGACGGCATTGGGAAGGTTGGAAATCCGGTTTGTTTAGCTCCTAATTCATTAATTATTACAAATCCTTCGATAGAGGAAATTTCTCTTTTAAAGAAAACAGATAAAGTTCTAGGTCATGATGGTAAATTTCATAAGGTCGGTAGAGTATTTAAAAGAAAATACAAAGGTGACATATTAACTATAAGTACCCATAATTTAGGGAAAACTACATTAACTCCTGACCACTTGGTTTATGCCGTAAAGATAGGTTCTCGATATAAATTTACACACAAGGATAAATTTTTTCCTGATTGGTATCAGGCCAAGGATTTAGAAAAGGGAGATTTTATTCTTTACCCGATTTTAAAAGAAACAGTTGACTTAGAGTATATCAATTTTGATGTTAAGAAAGAGAGATACGATTTTAAGAGCAAGGATTTGCCAAAGAAAATAAAAATCGACAGAAATTTCTTAAGAATCATTGGTTTTTATCTTTCCGAGGGCTATACAAGAACAGATAGATGTAAAGGAACCATAGGATTTACATTCGGCTCGAAAGAGGAAGAATATGAAAAGGAAATCCTCTCTCTTATGGAAAAAGTTTTTGGTTTATCGTCTGGAAATATTGTCTATAAAAATAATTCAATAAATATTCCTTTTTATTCAGCAAGATTAGCTAGATTTTTTAGTGATTTCTTTGGGAAAGGTGCTGAATTTAAAAAGCTTCCTCTTTGGGCAATGATTTTGCCCACAAAGAAACAAAAGGAGATTATTTATAGCCTTTGGAGAGGAGATGGTTATATAAATAATAAACAGGCAAAGTTCGTTACAATTTCCAAAACTTTGGCTCATCAATTAAAGGTCCTGTTACTTAGACAGAGAATAATATTTAGTTTTTTAGTAGGAAAAGCTTATGGAATTCATAAGAAATATTATAGTTTTTATATTAAAGATAAGAATTCTCTTAATAAACTATCTGCTTTAATGCGGCATAAATTTTCTTATTCTTTAGAGAAAAAAAATAATCATCATAAAACTTGGTTTAATGATGATTATTATCTAACCCCCATCTGGAAAATTGAAGAAGAAACTTATGCCGGTGAAGTTAATAATTTGGAAGTTGCTGTTTCTCATTCATACACTACAGGGAATTTAGCGGTTCATAATTGCGGGGATGTAATGCTTTTGACAATTAAAGTCGGCAAAAATGGCGATAGGGAAATTATTGAAGATATAAAATTTAAAACGCTAGGATGTGCTGCAGCCATTGCTACCTCTTCCATGATTACTGATATGGCTAAAGGTAAAAACTTGGAGGAAGCATACAAAATCGAGAAGAAAGATGTTTCCAAAGAACTAGGCGGTTTGCCTCCGATAAAAGAACACTGTTCTAATTTAGCAGCTGATGCCTTAAAAAAAGCTATTGAAGATTATAGAAGTAAGAAATAATTAACGACCCCGCACTTAAAAATTTAAGTACGGGGCTCCGGCCTCGGCAAGGATATAATTATTCCGAGGCCTACGGAGTCAAAAATGGAATTTTGGGAAGTTATAAAGAAGAGAAGGTGTATAAGAAAATATAAAGACAAAGAAGTACCGGACGAGGATATCAAAAAAATTATCGAAGCCGGAACTCTGGCGCCTTCCGAGGGCAATGTCCAGCCCTGGAGATTTATTGTGGTTAAAAATAGAAAGATTAAAACCAAAATGGAAGAGGTGCGGTTCTCGTCCCATAATAGACTAACTAAAACAGGTGCAGTAATCGTAGTCTGTATTGATTTGGACCTTGCTCAATCGAAATATGGCGAACGAGGTTTAGAGCTTTATTCCAAACAATCGACGGCCGCGGCTACTGAAAACATGTTTTTGGCGGCTACCGAGATGGGAATTGGCGCTTGTTGGATGGGCGCTTTTGATGAAGAAAAAATCAAAAAAATCTTAAATCTTGAAGATAATTTAAGGCCAGTGGTTTTAATGCCCGTTGGCTACGCAGATGAAAAAGGTACAGACTGGGGCAGGAAATCTGTCGACGAAGTCACCAAGTTTGTAGAATAAAAATTTTTAATTTTAGAACTTTTTGCAAACTTTTCTGATATAATATCTTTGATAACTCAAGGACGGAATTGTATTATCAAAAAGAAGCTTCTGAAGTTGTAAAAGAGCTTAAAACATCATCCGAGCAAGGTTTAGGAGAAAAAGAGGCTAGAGAGTACCTTATAAAGTATGGTGCCAATGTTATCGCCAAAGAAAAAAAGAAACCTCTCATTCTTAAGTTCTTAACCTACTTTTTTGATATATTTGCGCTGCTCTTATTGGGCGCAGCTGCTATTTCTTATGCCTTTGGCGGACCAACCGGCGGAAGAGACGCCCTGGTCATCATGGGTATAGTTGTTCTAAATTCCACTATAGGTTTTGTTCAGGAGTATCGAGCAGAAAAAATTATTGAGGCTTTGCGAAAGATTCTTCCCCAAAAGGCTATTGTTTTAAGAGGCGGGAAAGAAGTTGAAATTTTAGCTTCAGAGGTTGTTCCAGGAGATATACTACTTTTGGATGAGGGCGACGATATTCCGGCTGATGGACGAGTAATTTCCGAGAACGAGTTTTCAACCAATGATTATACTCTAACTGGAGAATCGGTACCTCAGGAAAAATTCGCTACCCCAATAAAAAAGGAGGTTTCCTTAACCGATAGAGATAATATGGTATTTGCTGGTACCTCGGTGGCATGCGGCAATGCCAAGGTTGTCGTTACCACAACGGGTATGAACACCGAGTTCGGAAAGATTGCCGCAGCAACTCAAAAAATCGAGGATGGGGAGAGTCCTCTTCAAAAAGAGCTCTTAAAAACAGGAAAAATAGTAGCTAGGATAACGGTTTTGATTGGCATCGCCATCTTTATAATTAATCTGCTTCTTCAAAAGCCTTTTTCCTTTAGTTTAGTGTTTGCTTTAAGTCTGGCTGTGGCTATGGTTCCTGAGGGTCTTCCGGCAACTGTATCCATTGCTCTGGCTTTGGGAGTCAAGAGAATGGCAAAAAGGAATGCCTTAATAAAGAAACTTTCGGCAGTTGAAACCCTGGGCTCGGCAACCGTCATTTGTACAGATAAAACCGGCACCATAACCAAAAACGAAATGACCGTAAAAGAAATCTGGGCAGACTTTAGAGACTTCCACATAAAAGGGATAGGGTATGAACCAAAAGGCGATTTTTTGGAAAATGGTAAAAAATTATCTGGGTATCCTGAGACCCTAAAAGAGATGCTCCGGGCAGGGTGTTTGTGTACCAATGCCGAGATAATAAAGCCTCTAGAAAAAGAGGAGAAGTGGACGGTGTTAGGAGACCCCACAGAGGGAGCCATTATAACCTTGGCAGAAAAGGGCGGATTTTTAAAGAAAGAACTAGAGGATGAGGGAAGAAAAGTTTTAGAGATACCGTTTACGTCACAAAGAAAGAAAATGACCGTTGTTTTTAAAAACTCGAAAGGCACTTTTACTTACTCCAAAGGCGCACCGCTAGAGATATTAGATACCTGTTCTTATGCAAAAGTTGGTGCAAAGTACGAAAAAATATCAAGGTGCCAGAAGGAAATTTTAAAAAAAGTTGATGAATTCGCTAAAAAGGGTTTGCGAGTCTTGGCGGTAGCTTCAAAACCTATAAGAGGTGAGCTAGATGAATCAAAAGTAGAGCAAGATATGGTTTTTCTTGGTTTGGTTGGTATGATTGATCCACCCAAAGAAGGTGTTAAAGAGGCTGTTTTAACCGCCCAAAAAGCCGGCATCAAAATTTTTATGATAACCGGCGATTATGGCTTAACTGCGGCAGCCATAGCTAGGAGAGTGGGAATTATTGAAGATAACTATTCGATTGTCACCGGACTTGACCTCTCAAAACTTTCCGACAAAGAATTACAAGACATCTTAAGAACCAGGGATGTGGTCTTTGCTCGAACCACCCCTGAGCAGAAAATTAGAATAGTTTCGGTTTTAAAAAACCAGGGAGAGGTTGTCGCTGTCACCGGCGATGGTGTAAATGATGCCCCGGCATTAAAAAAAGCCGACATTGGTGTGGCAATGGGTATTGCCGGTACCGATGTTTCCAAGGAGGCTTCAGAAGTTGTCCTTTTAGATGATAACTTTAAAACCATAGTTTCAGCCATAGAGGAAGGCAGGATAGTTTATGATAACCTTAAGAAATTCGTTCATTACATATTTTCATCAAACGTAGGTGAGTTATTTGCGGTTATAACCGGTATCATGTTGGGAGTACCCTTACCCCTTTTGGCAATCCAAATTCTGGCAGTGGATTTGGGAACCGACGTTCTGCCGTCCCTGGCTTTGGCAGTCGATCCCAAAGAAGCAGATCTAATGGAAAGAGCTCCTCGAAGCCAAAAAGATCGTCTTTTAAACAAAAAAATGATATTCGGTTTCTTTTATGTAGGTGTAATTATGGGTATCGGTGCCGCCATCGCCTTCACCTTCACCATTTTGAGGGGCGGTTGGTTCTGGGGCAGAGAAATAACCGATTCTTTATATTTTAAAGCCATAACCGTAACCTACGCTTCCTTGGTCTTGTCCCAGATTGTTAATGTTTTTTCAACGCATGCCGGCAGAAAGTCAATTGTCATATCCTTGTTTACCAACAAATACCTTTTCTGGGCAGCCTTAAGCTCTATCGGTCTTTTGCTTGCTTTTACTTCTTTTTCCATCTTCCAGAGCTTTTTAGGGACCCGACCTTTAGGATGGATTGAATTCCTTTCTGCTGTTTTTGTGGGTTTTGTTGGATTAGTATTCATAAAGATAAAATATTTTATTACTAAAGGCTCTGTTTTAAAATTAAAAGAAGGAGACTTTTAAAGATGAACTACATAGATTTGGTGATTTTGTTGATTTTAATTGCTTCTGGGATTTACGGATACTACCGCGGTTTTATAAGGCTTTTTTTAAGCTTGCTCTTTTTTGTTTTGTCGATTTTTCTAGCTTTCAGTTTTAATGACGCGTTTTCATCTTTCTTCCGAGCTTCTTTAAAAATGCCACCACAAATACTGCGTGTTTTGACATTCGTTTTTTTGTGGTCACTTTTCGAGTTGATTTTTGCCATAATTTATTCTCTCATTGATACAAAAATACCTGAAAACGTCAAAAAATCACCCTACAACAAATTTTTTGGAATTTTTCCTTCTTTTTTCAGAGGTCTTTTTATTATAGCTGTTTTTTTAACACTTCTCGTTGCTTTTCCAGTTTCAGAAAGGTTTAAGGATGAAGTTTTCTCATCTAGAATCGGGCATCCCTTAGTTTCCTTAATATCTTCGGCGGAGAAGCAGGTGGATTCTTTGTTTGGCGGCGGAGTAACAGATACCTTTACTCTTTTAACCATCAAGCCAGAGACCGAGGAGTCCGTTGAATTAGGTTTCAAAACTAACAAGTTGCAAGTTTCAGAAGATAGTGAGAGTAAAATGTTTAATCTGGTAAATAAAGAACGGGTGGATAGGGGATTTGAACCTTTGGTTTTAGATCCAGAACTTCGAGAAGTAGCCCGTTCCCACTCTAAAGATATGTTTGAGAATGGCTATTTTTCCCATGAGAATTTAGAAGGAGAGTCACCCTTTGATAGAATGAAAAAAGCCGGTATAAAATTTTTAGTTGCGGGGGAGAATCTGGCTTTAGCTCAAACCGTAGAGTTGGCTCACCAGGGATTAATGGAAAGCCCGGGGCATAGAGCCAACATATTAAATCAGGAATTCGGTAAAATCGGTATTGGTGTTATAGATGGGGGAATCTATGGTAAAATGTTTACTCAGAACTTTACCGACTAATATCAATGAGTATAAAATTACCCAAAATTAAAATTTATCATATTTTAATCTTAGTGAGCTTGGTTTTTTTAGCGCTCATCGTTTTTGCCTTTTTCTTCTTGGGCAATTTTTTGTCTCTTCAGGACAGACTTGAAAAATCTGATTGTGTAGTCGTAGTCTCCGGTGGTGAAACCATGGAAAGAACCGTCGAGGGAGTTAAGCTTTTCAAGGAAGAATATGCGCCATGCATCCTTTTTTCAGGAGCGGCAAAAAAAGGTAATGTTTCTAATGCTAAGACGATGAGAAGACAGGCAATTAAAGAAAGGGTGCCGGAGGACAAAATTTTTATCGAGGAAAAGGCAACCTCAACCTATGAAAATGCCCTTTTTTCTAAGCCGATTTTAGACAAAAATAACTTCAAAAAAATCATTTTAGTAACCTCGCCATATCACCAGCGCCGCGCTTACATGAATTTTAAATATGTTTTAGGCAATGGCTATAAAATTATAAATCACTCATCACCTGATTCTGAATGGAGCGCAAATACTTGGTGGAAAAGCCAAAATATTAATTTAAGCCTCGAGGAATTTTCGCGGGTAATCTATCTTATGATAACCAAAAAATACGATAAGCAAGTTCGCTGATGGATTTTTTAAAGACCAAAAACATCAAGCTTTCCATAATCAAAGAAATGGAACTTCTGGCAGCCAAGGTGCCAGGAGTGGTTTCTTTGGCGCAGGGAATTCCGTCTTTTGAGACCCCTGAATCAATAAAAAATTTTGCTAAAAAGGCGCTCGATTACAATTTGGCTTCAAAATATTCTCTCTGCACTGGTCTTCCTCAGCTTAGAGAGATAATTTCTGAGAAGCTTAAAAGAGAGAAGATGGATTATGATTACGATAAAGAGATATTGGTTACTGCCGGAGCTATTGAGGGAATAACCTCAAGCCTTCTGGCGGTTTTGGAACCGGGTGATGAGGTTCTTCTGCCTTCACCCACTTACGCCTCGTATCCGGAGGCAGTAAAAATCGCCAGTGGAGTCCCGGTTTTTGTACCTTTAGACGAAGAAAAGGGATGGAAAATTAATACAAACGCTTTTAAAGAAAAAGTAACGGAAAAAACCAAGGCTATTTTATTCTGTAATCCTAATAATCCAACTTCTACGATTTACAAAAAAGAGGAACTTAAAGAATTAGAGAAATTAGCCAAAGAGCACAATCTTTTTATCATAACCGATGAGGTTTATAAGGATTTTATCTATGACGATTCAATTGAATTTTACTCGCCAGCACAAAATCCTAAAATGAAAGATAAAATTATCCGGGTTTTTAGTTTTTCCAAGACTTTTGCCATGACCGGCTGGCGGGTAGGCTTTATACATTCTTCAAGAGAGAACATAACCGAGATCTTAAAAGTTCATGACGCTGTAGTTACCTGTGCGCCCGTCATCTCTCAATATGCGGCTATCGGTGCTTTTGAGATGGCAGAAAATGAGATTTCAAAGTTTAAAGAAGAATTTTTAAGAAGGCGGAAACTCATTTTAGAAAGACTGGATGATTTAAAAGAACTTTTCACTTACCAGAAACCCAACTCTGCTTACTTTGTTTTTCCCCGTATAACACAAAGAACACTAATGGACACTAATAATTCACTAAGTACCACGAATAAAAAATCTATAAATTCAATATCTTACAATTTGGCAGTAGATTTGCTTTATAAAGCCAAAGTTGCTACAGTCCCCGGTATTGCTTTCGGTCCTACCGGCGAAGGGCACTTAAGAATGTCATTTGGAGCATCACACGAAATCATAAATGAAGCCTTTGATAGAATGGAGAAATATTTTAAGGAGTCATCATGAAATATTTATTAAAAAAACTTATTACTTGGAAGCTAAAATTGTTAACCAAAATTACTTTGTGGCGGCATAAGCCAGTGATTATCGGAGTTGTTGGCAGTACCGGAAAATCCGAAGCTAAGGAAGAAATAAAAAAAGCTCTTTCCAGAAAATTTGATGTGAGAGCCAACCCCCGAAGTTATAATACCGAAATTGGTTTGCCTTTAGCAGTTTTGTATCTGCCATCCGGATATTCATCATTTTGGGCATGGCTAAAAATACTAACTAAGGGTTTAGGCATTGCTTTATTTAGCCACAGATTTCCGAAGATTTTAGTTTTGGAGTTAGGAGCCATCTTTCCTCATGATATGGATTATCTTTTAACTATTGTAAAGCCTAAATATTTGGTAGCGACTAATGTAAGCTTAGGTTTTGAGGTAGAGCCAGAAGAACTTGGAGTAAGAGCCAAAGAGATTGAAAAAGCCATTAAAACAGTCCCCGAAAATGGCATAGTTTTTCTTAATGCAGATGACCCCTGGCTTATGGATATGAAAAGCAAAGCCAAAGCGAAAGTTATAACATATCGAAAATCTGCCGCCGAGGATGTACTTAGGGAGTTGAAGGTTTAAAATATTTGCTTATTAGTATTTGTATGTTATAATTTCATAATCTTTGTTCATTGAAAAGGAGGTGGCAGAGATGTCGAGAGTTTGTTATTTGTGCAAAAAGAATGAAGCGGGTAAACCGCAAGATATTACCTTTCAATATAAAGGCTTCGATTTTACAATTTTCAAACCCGGATTAGTATGCGAAGGATGTGAAAAAGAAAGATTTATGAAGTTGGTTGATGAGTTTAACAAGTATAAAAACAAAAAACTTGTTACATACTCAGACGGAAAACTGTTTATTGATTGGAGCTTGTATGTTGACACCGAGAGCAGTTGGCGGGAAGATACCTACTCAGCAGATATCAAAAATGGTATGACTGATATTCTTGAAGCCCTTGGCATATTGACGATTGAAAGTGCTGGTAACTATGAGGTAATTTCAGCTGGGCCAATTTCTCTTAATCCTCGTGCGCATATAATGGAGCTTTATTTTACTCATAAAGAAGATGCGATTTCATACGCGAAGCTTAAATATGCAAATGCTCAATATAATTGGGAGGTTAGACAGATAGGAGAGGTTATTAAGAAAAAAGAAATATTAAAAAATTAAAAACAAGTGCATAAGTTTATGTACTTTTTCTTTTGTATATTAAGAATATAAAGGAACCCAGCGAAGCCTCGGCGAAGTTGGGTTTTATTTTTATCTACACTATTCTGGTTTTCTTAAGAAAACCAGAATATGGTATTTGTTTTGCGATAATTTAGGAGTACTAAATTGATTTAGTACTTCCTTTAAGCTATAAAAGGAGTATGGAAACTAAAAAACAAAGACTAAAAAAATATACTAAAAAACAGATTTTGTTGACAAAGAAAATCATCAAATCTATTTTTCCTATTTTATTTATTGATTTTGAT
>CAYZYZ010000005.1:12239-15303 GCA_964482765.1 uncultured Candidatus Saccharibacteria bacterium
TGAAAGCTTTGCCATCTCTCTAGAGGCTTATGCTAGAGAAATTATTATACGAAAAGGCTCTGAATACGGATTTTCAAAAAGCGATAGAAATGAGGTAAAAAGATTTGAAAAATTAAAAATGAAAAAATTTAAAAAAACACCCATCTCTAAAAAGGATAGAAGGTTTAGCGAGAAAGATGATTTTCTAATTTTTTATAAGATCTTAAAAGATAATACAGAAGAAGAAATTTATTATTTTATAAAAAACCTTGATATTAAAAAAGCAGGCTCAATACCAATAACAAATAAAAAAGGAATCATTGAAAATAATTATATAAAAGTTTTAAAAATGAGTGGCAAAAGAATAGTAAAGGAATTTAAAAATGAATAAAAAACAAAAAGTTGTGGTGGCGATGAGTGGAGGGGTGGATTCTTCGGTGGCCGCCTATCTTTTAAAAAAACAGGGCTATGATGTAATTGGTGTTTTTATGCGGTTTTGGGCGCCGGATGAGGTTCCTGGGATGCCTTTGTGCGCTTTTGAAAATCTCTGCTGTTCCGCAGAAGCTAAAGAAGCTGTTGAAAAAACCGCCAATAAGCTAAAAATTCCCTTCCATGTTTTGGATTTAAGAAAATTTTTCAAAAAAAACATCGTAAATTATTTTATAGACGAGTATCTATCAGGCAGGACGCCAAATCCTTGTGTAGTTTGCGGACAAAAAATAAAGTTCGAAGCTCTGTTTCAAAAAGCCAGAAAAATTTTTGAAGCAGACTACATCGCCACCGGACACTATTGTACCATTCGCGCGAATAAGACCTATAAGCTATTGAAGGGGAGGGATAAAAACAAAGATCAGAGTTACTTTTTGTATACTGCGACGCAAAAAGTTTTAAAGCACTTTCTTTTTCCTATCGGCGGCTACACCAAAAAAGAGGTTAGAAAAATAGCTAAAGATAATAGACTTCCTTCCTGTGCTAGAAGAGAAAGTCAAGAAATATGTTTTGTTCCAAACGCTAATTATCGCGAATTTCTGAAAACGCAAATTTACGCAAATAAAAAACGCAGACCAACACGGATAAAAAAAGGCAAAATTATAGATTCAAAAGGGAACAATATAGGTACTCACAACGGAATAGCTTTTTATACCTTGGGCCAAAGAAGAGGTATCGGCATTGTCCAAAAAAAACCTCTTTATGTTGTAGAAATCAGACCTAAAGATAATGTTTTGGTGGTAGGGCCAGAAAAAGCTTTGTATAAAAAAGAGCTTTTGGCAAAAAACATCAACTGGATTTTGGGCAAGGCGCCAAAAAGGGGTGAAAAAGTAAAAGCCAAGATTCGTTATCAGATGGGAGAGCAGGAAGTTCAAGTTTATCCGGAAAACCGCAATACGATAAGAGTAGTTTTTAAAAAACCTCAAAGAGCCATAACTCCCGGCCAATCAATTGTCCTATATTCCAAAGACGAAGTCCTTGGCGGTGGAGTTATAGAAAAAATTTTGTAAGAAGTATAAATCTTGACACGATATAGTAGAAGCGAGATAATATTTAGCCCTTTGTTCTTTTTAAAGCTTAAAAACTACGAAGATTGGTGGTGGTTAAATTGATTGAGATAACGCAAGATATTGTTAATAAGATAATTGAAGATGCTAAAAAGGATGTTAAGAAAGAGGCTAAAGAAGTCATCCTAGAAGCAACAGGCCATGTAGAGCCTTTTTCTTCATTAGAACAAATCTTAACCAATTTTATAGTAAAATACCTTTCGAACTATCTTAAGATGAGTAGTCCGGGTTACCCAAGAAGGGATGATATTCTCGACCCCAAAGAGATCATTAAAGAATATGAAGAAGAACTCGAAAAGAATGATTATTCACCTTTGTTGGCACAGAAGACTGCTGTAATTCTTGTAAGGATAATTGAGGAGTTAAAAAGTAAAAAGAACAATTTTGGTAAAAAACCCAAAACAACAGATGCGAAGTGATGCCTTTAGACAAACAAGAGGAGAGATTCACTGAGCATCTTTTTTATTTTCGCTAATAATCCCGCACCTTTTGTTGATAGATTTTATATTTGCGCGAAGCGCAATCAACAAAAGGTGCGGGATGTGTTAAAATTTAGATATGACTGCTCAAGAGCTTCGAGAAAAATTTATAGAATTTTTTAAAGTCAAAAACCATAAATACTTGCCTTCTGCACCATTAGTGCCTCAGGATGATCCTTCGGTTCTTCTTACAACTGCTGGAATGCAGCAGTTCAAAAAGTGGTTCACCGGGATAGAGAAACCTCATTATCCGAGGGTTTCAACCATTCAAAAGTGTGTGCGAATTGGTGATATCGAAGAAGTTGGCGATGAAACGCATCTCTCCTTTTTTGAGATGGCTGGCAACTTTGCCTTCGATGATTACTTCAAAAAAGAAGCCATCCAGTGGGGAATTGAATTTATAAAAGACAGATTAGGTATCCGAGAAGACAGAATCTCCTTTTCTTATTTTCAGGGTGAGGAAACCTTGCCAGAAGACGCCGAGTCTTTAGAAATTCTTCATGATTTGATGAAAATATCGAAAGAGAAAATAAAAGGTTTAGGCAAAGAGGACAATTTTTGGGGGCCTACTGGCGATGAAGGTCCCTGCGGACCGACTGTCGAGATTTACGTTGATGATGTAGAAACCTGGAACTTGGTTTTTAATCAATATTACAGAACAAAGGAAGGAAAATATGAGTCGTTAAAAACTCAGGGCGTGGATACTGGTTTGGGTTTTGAACGTATGTTGGCAATTTTAAATGGCAAAAAAAGTTTTTACGAAACCGAATTATTTGTGGGCATTATCTCTGAGATTAAAAAAGTGGCTCAAAAAAGCGATAAAAAAGCCGAAAGAATAATCGCCGACCATTTAAGGACTGCAACTTTTCTTTTGGCTGATGGCGTTTTGCCATCTAATTTGGATAGAGGATATGTTTTAAGACGCTTGATAAGAAGAGCAATTCGTTTTGGAAGAATTCTAGAAATAGAAGACAAATTTACTTCTAAAATCGCAGAGGTTGTAATCGATGATTATAAAGATGCTTATCCGGAACTAGAAAAAAATAAAGA
>CAYZYZ010000005.1:15403-18871 GCA_964482765.1 uncultured Candidatus Saccharibacteria bacterium
AAATATCATACTGCCACTCATTTATTACATCAGGCACTACGAACCATTTTAGGCGACCATGTAAAACAAGCCGGTTCCAATATCACCGCCGAGCGTCTTCGTTTCGACTTTACTCATCCGGAAAAATTAGCTCTAGAACAAGTTGAGGAAGCCGAAAAATTAGTCAACGAGCAGATAAAAGCAAAACTAGAAGTTAAGTGCGAAGAAATGTCTTTAGGAGAAGCAAAGAAAAAAGGCGCAATAGGGCTTTTTGAAGCTAAATATGGAGATAAAGTTAAGGTTTATTCAATAGACGATTTTTCTAAAGAGATTTGCGGCGGACCCCATGTTAAAAACACCGACGAATTGGGGCATTTCAAGATAACAAAAGAAGAAGCCTCTTCAGCCGGCATTCGCCGAATAAAAGCTATTTTGGAATAAAATTTTGAAGCACTCTCTCTAAAAGAAACGAGCATTTCTTTAGTTTAGTTTTAGATTTTGGTAGAATAGATTAAGTATAAAAGTTCAAAAATTCATGAAAATACTAAGTTCGATTTTTCCAAAATCTAAAAAGGGGAATTATGCAACGGCTTTAGATATTGGAACAGAGTTTGTTAAAGCCCTTGTTTTTAAAATTGAGGATAATAAGGGTCATGTTTTGGGTGTTGGTCGCCAGAGACAAAGTTTGGGCGATATGCATTCCGGCGCGGTTACCGACATTGCTGGGGTAATAAATAACTGTTCGAAAGCGCTCTCCAGAGCAGAGGAGATGGCTGGTGAAAGAGCTGATCAGGTAGTTTTGGGCATCGCCGGAGAGATGGTGAAAGGTCAAACAACTCTTGTTCATTATGAGCGCCTGCGACCGCAAACTAAAATAGATTTAACAGAGCTTAAAAATATCGTTCACAAAGTTCAATGGAAAGCTTTTGATCAGGTAAGACAGCAATTAGCTTGGGAAACCGGACGGCAGGAGGTTGATGTCAAGCTGGTTAACGCCGCTATCGTTGATGTAAAAATTGATGGCTATCATGTAACCAATCCGCTGGGCTTTCAAGGAAAAGATGTTACTGTTGGTATCTTCAATGCCTTCGCCCCACTTGTCCACTTAGGCGCTCTCCAGACTATTGCCAATGAACTAGAACTCGATGTTTTAAGTATCGCCGCTGAGCCTTATGCTGTTGCCCGCTGCGTTGGAGGAGATGATTCGAGCGAGTTCAGTGCTATTTTCATTGATGTTGGTGGAGGAACAACGGACATCGCGGTGGTAAGAAACGGCGGAGTTGAGGGCACAAAGATGTTTGCTCTGGGTGGAAGAGCCTTTACCAAAAGATTGGCTAATACCTTAGGAGTCTCTTTTGAAAAAGCTGAGGAGATAAAAATCGGCTACTCCAACAACATTTTAAACAAGCGTTCCATCAATATCGTAAAAAAAGCAGTTCGAGAAGATTGCGAGGTTTGGCTTTCCGGAGTCGAACTTTCGCTTTCCGAGTTTTCTAACCTGGACCTTTTGCCCTCGCGAATTCTTCTTTGCGGAGGCGGAAGCGCTTTACCCGACATCAGGAGGCTCCTTGAAGAGGGTTCTTGGGTAGAGGATTTGCCATTTTCTCAAGCTCCCAAAGTTAAATTTATTAAACCGCAGGATGTTTCAAGTATTTTAGACGAGACAAAGCTCTTAGTTGACCAGCAGGATATAACACCGATGGGTCTGGCAAATATCGCCATAGACTTAGCTGGCGAGGAGGAGGTATTGTCGGGAATTTTGAGAAGAGTTATAAAGATTGTAGGAACCTAAACCGCTTCGCGGTAAATCCTAATTTCTAATTTCTAAATCCTAAATAAATCCTAATGACCAAAATTCAAAAATCAAAATTCAAAAATCAAAATGACAATTCAAAATTAAAAATATAATAATTAATTATGAGCAATAAAGTAATTTATATTGAGGCTGATGAGGAGATAACAAGCGTTATCTCCAGAATCAAAAAAGTCAGAGAGCCGAAAGTGGCTTTGGTTATACCAAAGGGTTCGATTGTTTTGGGCAGTATTGTTAATTTGAAGATGCTCAAAAAGCACGAAAAAGACCTGGGAAAAGAAATAACTATAGCAACTACTGACAGGACCGGCAGACACCTAGCCTCCCAGGTCGGTTTTACCGCAGTACACTCCTTAAATGTTCCCAAAGAGGAGGGTGAAAAAGGGGGATTTAAGGTTTCTGCTTCTGGTCCAACAGTCGAATTCAAAGAAGATAGAGAGCCTGAGAAACCGGCGACCCAAAAGGATGTACCCGAAATAACCTTCAAAAAGATAGGCGAGCAAGAAAAGCCCGTATCAACTGGTGCCGCCAAAGCTGCTGCTGGAGCTCCCAAGAAAAAACATCTCTCCAAGCTTGCCAAAAAATTGATTTTAGGGTTCGGAGCTTTAAGTTTTATTACTTTAGTCCTGGCTTTCTTTTTTGTTTTGCCAAAGGCGGTAATCTCTATATCGCCTAAAGCAGAAGAAGTTAGGCAAGAGATTGCTTTGACTGTTAAGCCTAAGGATGGTGATATTGAAGGAGTTTTAGTTGAAGCCCCTGAGGAACTTTCCAAAAGCTACAAGGCAACGGGCAAGAAAAACGTTGGCGAAAAAGCCAAGGGCACCATCACTGTTTATAATGAGTGGGATTCCAATGCCCAGCCATTGGTTTTAGGTACGAGATTTGTCTCATCTGATTCAAAAGTTTTCAAGACAACCCAAGCAGTAAATGTTCCCGGAACGACGGTGCAGGCAGGACATATTGTGGCTGGCACCGCCACTGTTTCCGTAGAAGCCGACCAGATGGGTGAGTCCTATAATATCGGACCTTCGAATTTCACCATTCCCGGTTTGCCTTCGGAAAAACAAGCCAAAATTTATGGCAAGAGCACCCAGGCTATGAGCGGTGGCTTAACGAAAGAGATCAAGGTCGTCTCCAAAAAAGATATAGAAGATGCCAAAAATAATATAGACGATGAATTCTTAAGAAAAGCTAAAGAAGACCTCGGGAAAAAAGCTCAGGGCAAAAAGATTTTGGAAGCCGCTTTCAAAGAGGATGTGTTAGAGGAGAAACTTTCCGCCAGCGAAGGCCAAGAAGCTCTCGAGTTTACTTTAAGTATCAAGAAATCTTTTTGGACTTTCGCTTTTGATGAAGGAAGAGCCAAGGAAAAGATAATCTCAAAAATAAAAGAGACTTTATCTGAAGACAAAGAGCTGGTCGAGGGTAAGCTGGAAAACGTTGAATACAAACTGGTTGATTTAGCTAAAGAGAGCGGGATGAATCTCTCGGTTTCTGCTTTAGCTTTTGCCACCAAGAAATTAGAGTTATCCCGCACAAAGCAAGACCTCCCGGGCAAAAACAGAGAAGAAGTAATCCAGTACTTCAAACAAAATAAGGAAATCACAGATGTTAAGGTGGATTTCTGGCCATTCTGGGTTAAGAAAGTTCCCTTAAACCGCTCAAGAATAGAGATAAAA
>CAYZYZ010000005.1:18971-24921 GCA_964482765.1 uncultured Candidatus Saccharibacteria bacterium
TAAACAAATCCCAATGAACCAAATTTCAAATCACAAATATAAATGTTGAAAGAAAAGTTTAAAATTTAAAACATTGGAAAATTGTAATTTGTTTAGGATTTAGAGTTTGGTTAAAACTATGAGCAAAATCTTAGGAATAGATTGGGGAGAGAAAAGAACAGGAATCGCCATTTCTGATGAATTGCAAATTTTAGCCAAACCCTTTAAAACCATTAATGCAAAGGACCTAAAAGAGATTGAAAAGATCATAAACGATGAACAAGTCGAGAAAATTATAGTTGGCAGACCGCGAAACATGGACGGAACCCTCGGTCCTCAGGTAGATAAAGTCTTCCAATTCGTTTCCCGGCTTGAAAAAATTGTAAAAATCCCTATAGAATATGAGGATGAGACCAACACCACCAATATAGTTAAGGGGATTTTGGTAAAAGAAGGAATAAATCCGCAAAAAAACAAAGATTTAATAAACAAAAAAGCCGCCCAATTAATTTTGCAAGGATATTTAGATGAGAAAAGGACTTAAAATTTTAATAGCTTTGGCTGTTTTACTTCTGGTGGTAGCCGGTGCATCTTATTTTTATGTAAAGATTCAATTATTTTCACCCCTTTCTGGAGAATCTTTGGAGAAAGTTTTTGAGATTAAAGAAAAGCAGGGCGTGCTTTCGATTGTTGATAATCTTAAAAAAGAAGGGCTTGTTAAAGATAAGTGGTTAGCTTTAGGCTATCTTAAATTTAAAAAGATAGATAAAAAATTAAGAGCCGGCGTTTATCTTTTAAATAAAAATCTTTCCTCTGCTGAAGTTTTAAATCTCATTGCTTCGGGCAAGACCGCTATGAAGAAGATAACGATTATTGAGGGTTGGACCATCAAAGACATTGCCGATTATCTTGATTCCCGAGGCATAGTCAAAAAAGATGATTTCTTAACGTCAGCAAAATTTGAAAAAAGGGATTACAGTTTTTTAGAAGGGAGCGACTCTTTAGAGGGTTACCTTTTCCCCGACACCTACTATATTTCTTACAAAGCTGACTCAAAAGAGATAATCAAAAAAATGCTTGATAATTTTGACAAAAAACTCGACCAGAAATTGAGAGATGAAATTACAAGGCAAGGGAAGTCAATAAAAGAGATTGTAATTTTAGCGTCAATAGTAGAAAAGGAAGTCTCCAAAGAAGAGGACAGAAAAATAGTCGCCGGCATTTTCTTAAAAAGGATATCCGAAGGCAAACCATTAGAGGCGGATTCGACAATAAATTATATAACCAGCAAAAGCTTAGCGCAGCCAACCTTTAGTGACACGCGCATTGAGTCAGAGTACAACACCTATCTAAATAAAGGACTTCCACCTGGACCAATCTCTAATCCCAGCCTCTCATCTATTAAAGCAGCGGTTTATCCTGAAGATTCACCCTACCTTTATTATCTTAACCGTCAAGACACCAAAGAGACCATCTTTTCAAAAACCTACGAAGAACATTTGGAAAACAAGAAGAAGTACCTGAAATAAAATAACAATTGACAACTGACAATTGACAAGATGGTTTAATAAAGTAGTTAACTGTTCAATTTGGCTATAATGAGCCAAATTGGTTGGGGGTTGACAAACCATTCGGCTCTGCTAGAATACTTCATATACTTAAATCTAGGAGAGTCTTATTTTAGGATTGGAAGACCTTTTACTGAAAACAAAAATTTCCAAAATCACTTCAAAAATATTTGCCCTAAAAGGCAAGAACCTAAAAGAACTAAAAGAGAATATAAAAGAATTCTATACCAATGCCAAAGGCTTTGGGAGAGATATTTTATCAAAACCGACTAATTATATAATGCACGTGACAGTAATCGCGCTGTCCTTTTTCGTTTCGATTTCTACTGTTTACGGAAATAGCGCCAGTATTTATAACAGCCTAATGCCGGAATCCGAGAAAGTTACAGATAAGGTAGTTTCAACCAAAGTAAATCCTCAAACCATAGCTTTAATCGCTGAGGTTACCAATGCGCCCAT
Organism: uncultured Candidatus Saccharibacteria bacterium; assembly: GCA_964482765.1. Classification (GTDB taxonomy): domain Bacteria; phylum Patescibacteriota; class CPR2_A; order CG2-30-33-46; family CAYZYZ01; genus CAYZYZ01. The sequence continues at coordinate 20,978 of CAYZYZ010000005.1, forward strand.
AGATGTAAAAGAAGAAGAATTGGAGAATGACCTACCTTCTTTAACTTCTTCCCTCTCTCTTTCTGATAGCAGTTCTGTAGAGAGCTTTATAGGTCAAGATGTGCCGGAGAGAGGAAGAGAAAAGGTAATAGCTTATACAGTTCAGGATGGTGATACAATTTGGTCTATCGCCAAAAATTTTGAGATTACGACAAACACCATAAAGTGGGTTAATAATTTAGGTGATATAGATAATATAAAACCCGGACAAGTTCTTCAAATTCTTCCTATTTCCGGAACCCTTCATAAAGTCGGGAAAGATGATACTCTACCAAAAATCGCTTCAGCCTACAGTGCCAGCGTTCCTCAGATAGTAGAAGAGAATGGTTTGTTGGATGAGCAGGTTGTTGAGGGTCAGGTTTTAGTTATCCCCGGCGGCTTTAAGCCGGAACCGAAGCCCGTCCCTAATAACTCAGGCAAAAAACTTGCTGGCAACGATAAAAAATCAAGCCAAAAACAGGCAAAATTTATTTCCGGACCGAGGGATTCAGCTGGTTGGCTGATTCGTCCGACAAGCGGAATGAGGACTCAAGGAAGACACGCCAACAATGGCATTGATATAGCCAATGCCAGTATGCCGCCAGTATGGGCTGCCGCTGCTGGTACTGTTACTTTTGCTGGTTGGGATGGTGCTTACGGATTAACGGTTAAAATAAGACATTCTAATGGAGTTGAGACCCAATACTCTCATTTGAATAAAATATACATTTATGGCGGTTCAGTAGGGCAGGGTCAGATAATCGGTCAGATGGGAAGAACCGGAAGAGTTTATGGAAGGACAGGAATCCACCTTCACTTTGAGGTTCATGGGGGAAGAAATCCATTTTAAAAAAGGATAAGCGACAAGAGATAAGCGATAAGGAAAAATCCGCCCTTCGACTACGCTCAGGGCGGATTTTTAAATTCTTACAAATATTGTAAGATAAAGTATACACGGAGGGTTGGGCTAAATGGTTTATATTAATTGATATTTTCTATTGAGACAATTTTATTGAAACAATTAGTAATTTTTAGTAAAATAGAAATATGGCTGAAAGGTTTAAATCTAAAAGAATAAAATTCCCCCAAGGTAAACAAAGTGCATTTCTCATAAAAGCTAAAAATACCTTGGGATTAAGAGATAAGGATTTAGCAAAATTATTAAAAATCAGCAACAGAACTTTAACCGATTGGAAGCGGGAAAAATTTTGTATGTCACTTGGAGCGCTAAAGCTGCTTTTTCGAAAAACTGGGACAAAAGCACCTAAAAATATAAAAATTTTGGAGCCATTTTGGTATACAGTTAAAGGTGCTTCCGCAGGAGGTGTTGCGGTATATAAAAAATACGGTTATGTAGGCGGAAATCCTGAAGCAAGAAAAAAGAAATGGTTCGAGTGGTGGAATAAAATTGGTAGATATAAAAAGCATCCAATAATAAATGTTTCTAAACCAATAAAGAAACCTGATTTGTCTGAGGAATTAGCAGAGTTTACTGGAATAGTTATGGGTGACGGAGGTCTTACAAAGAGTCAACTTGTTATCACTCTAAATTATATAGACGACTTAGAATATTCAAAATTCGTAGTAAAATTTATAAAAAAACTCTTTAATGTAACGCCTAGTAAATATAAAAGGTTTAATAGCAAGGTTTTTGTCATATGCATATCAAGAGTTGAGCTAGTTAGGTTTTGTGCTAAAATCGGGCTGAAAATCGGTAATAAAATTAGGCAACAAATAGATATACCACACTGGATAAAAACAAATAGCAAATTTAAAATTGCCTGTATGAGGGGTTTAATTGATACAGATGGTTGCATAATTATCCATAAATATAAATCAAGAGGTAAATATTATACTTACAAAAAGATTGCATTTACTAGCAGGTCGCTTCCTCTCTTAAAATCAGTTGGTGCCATTTTAGACGGATTAAATTTTAAACACCGAATTGGAAATAATTTTGATATAAGGATCGAGGCAACGGAAGATGTAAAGAACTATTTTAAAATTGTAGGTACGCATAATCCAAAACATTTGAAAAGATATTATGTTTAAGATATATTCATATTATTGATGAGGAAGGGTATGCAAATGGTTAAGCGAGCGGTTTGCTAAACCGTGGTCGGTGTAAAAGCCGGCTTGTGGGTTCGAGTCCCACCCCTTCCGCCACGTAATAAATCGCAAAGCGATTTAAACGTGGCTGGGACGTAAAATTGCAAAGCAATTTGTACGTTTCGCCACTTGCAGATTAAGTACTAGACAGGAATGTCCCGCCACGTAAAATTTGCCTTTGGAAAATAAACGTGGCTGGGACGTAAAATTGCAAAGCAAAGTGTACGTCCTGTACGTCCCGCCATACTATTAAATATATGCATTACGTATACATATTACAAAGCTTAAAAAATAAAAAATTATATATTGGATACACAAATAATTTAAAAAAGAGGTTACAAGAACATAATAGCGGTAAAAGCTTAGCTACTAAACCGCACAGACCGTACAAGTTAATTTTTTACGAGGCCTTCCTTAATAAAAAGGATGCCAAGGTAAGAGAAAAATATTTAAAAAGTGGTTGGGGGACAAGGAGTGTTAAGAAAATGCTAAAAGATTATTTAAAATGAACTTAAACTATGGTGAGAATCGCCAAAGCGCTGGGCGTTTCAATTGAGGATTTAATGAAATAAAATTATGAAGTTTGAATTAGAAGAATTTCATCGAAACATTACTGACGAAGAGATGCTCGCAGATATAAAGCGAGTGTCTACTAAATTAAATTTGAATTCCGTAACTACCAAACAACAAAATGAACACGGTAAATTTCACAGTAGCACAATTATGTTAAGATTTGGTAATTGGCGAAAAGCTATAGAAAAAGCCGGTTTGAAAGGAACAAGACGACAAATAAATAAATCAATTTCCGGAGAAGAATTATTTAGAAACCTTGAGGAAGTTTGGGTTAAACTGGGTCGTCAGCCAAAATTCCGGGATATGCAAGAAAAATTTTCAGATTATGGGCCAACTCCATATGAAAGAGTTTTTGGTTCGTGGAGGAAAGCACTAGAAAAATTTATCGAATATGTTAACAGAGAAGAAGCTATTTCTTCTGAGCAAGCGATTAAAAATATAGCGATTGAACCAGTAACGAAACATAAAACTTCAAGAAATATAAACTGGAGATTGCGATTTATTGTAATGCGGCGCGATAATTTTAAGTGTAAAAAATGCGGGAGATCGCCGGCAACCGACCTGACTATAATTCTTCATGTTGACCATAAAACAGCTTGGGCAAATGGTGGCGAAACAGTACTTGAAAATTTGGAAACGCTTTGTTCAAAATGTAATATTGGTAAAAGCGATTTGGAATAAAATCTATGGACAATTTTAAAAAATATCTCAAATACTATTTTCTAGAAGATTATCTTTTTCATAATGTAAGCAAGAATTTTCAAGAACATGGTTATCTCACCCCTGAAGAATTTTTTGCGATTGTCATTTGGAAATCTAACAGAGCAAAAACGAATGTTAAGAGGGGTGTTGAAAAAAGTAAAAAAACTATTCGGGCAATTACATTAGAAGTATTCCAGGCCAAAACACCCGAACAAAAACTTAATATTCTTACTTCAATTCCCAGCATTGGTATCCCAATGGCTTCCGCAATTTTGACTGTATGTTATCCCGATGATTTTACAGTCGCAGATTATCGAGCTTGCACGGCCCTTAAAAATTTTGGCGAAGAAATAATCGGAAATCCAACCGCAAAAATTTCCACCTATTTTGAATATTTGGAAAAATGTAAAAAATTAGCTCGAAAATATAATTTTTCGCTAAGAGATTTTGACCGAATACTCTGGGCTAAAGATTTTTACGAAGGAACAAATGGCTTGAAAAGTTTAGCCAGAGGAATAGAATAAAAAAAGAATTTGCCGCCC
>CAYZYZ010000006.1:0-24456 GCA_964482765.1 uncultured Candidatus Saccharibacteria bacterium
AAAATAATACTCCAAAATCTGCTTGGCGACCGGAGCAGCAACTTGGTTCCCTTCTCCTCCTCCTTCCACTATCACCGCCAAAGCTATCTCGGGATTATTGAAGGGTGCAAAAGTGATAAACCAGGCGTGCTGTTTAGAATTATTTGGCCCATACTGGGCAGTCCCGGTCTTGGCGGCAGCTTCCACCGACAAAGAACTCAAAAGTCGGCCAGTCCCAGAGGTTACTGCTACTCTCATCCCCTGCCGCACGGTGTTTATGTGATTTGGATTTATAAATCCTTGCCTTACAATCTCGGGGCTAAACTGCTTTACAACCTTTCCTTCATTGTTGGTTACTGCCGTCACTATTCTCGGCTTGTAGAAAATTCCGCCGCTGGCTATTGTTGCGGTCCAGGAGGCGGCCTGAAGAGGAGTAACTAAAAGGTCTCCCTGCCCAATTGAGAGGTGATAATTGTCAGCTGTATACCAGCTTTCTCCCTTCACCTTCTTTTTCCAATCAGGGGTCGGCACCAATCCCTCATCTTCACTGGGAAGATCTATACCGGTCTTGGAACCCAAACCAAAAAGTCGCAAATAATTTTCCAAGCGAGTAGCTCCCAAGCCTTTAAATTTTTCAAAACCCCCGCCAACCTGATAAAAGAAAGTATCAGCGGATTCTGCAATTGCTCCGATCACATTTAAGTTTCCATGACCAGAAGCTTTCCAGTCTTTAAAAACATATTCTATTGAAAGATTATATTGATTTTTAACGACAATCTGGCCGGGAGCAGAAATAGTCGTCGAGGGCGTGATAACTCCTTCCTGCAAACCGCCTGAAGCTATGACTGGCTTTATTATCGATCCAGGCGGATAGGTACCGGAGATCGCCCTGTTAAAGAGAGGTTTTAGAGGATTTTCAGACAGTGCTTTATACTCCTCTGGCTTGACTCCTTTTACAAAAATGTTGTTGTCGTATGACGGAAGACTAACCATACCTAGAATGTTGCCGTTTTGAGGATTTATGGCAACTGCCGAACCCGCTTTTCCAGGAGATGAATTTATAGCATTTCGTAAAGCGTCAACCATTTCTCTTTCCAAGTCAACATTCAAAGAAGTAACTATATTGCTGCCGGCTTTGGGCTCAGACTGTTCCTCGCTGCCCAAAATGCGCCTTACTTTACCTTCAGCATCAACCTCAACCATTCGTTTGCCGTTCTGACCTTTCAGGTACTGCTCGTAACTCGACTCCAATCCGTTCATGCCAGCATAATCGTTAATGTCGTAAAAAGAGCGGTTCTTCTCATACTCTTCTTTGGAAACCCTGCCAATGTATCCCAAAACATGGCTCAGATTTGGATCCAAATACTCTCTGGTTGGCGAAGCATCGACCGAAACTGCCGAGAAGTCTTTATATTTTACTTTAATTTTTAGAGCTTGGGCTTGGTCTAGATTTTCTTTAATGACTTTTGGGTCTAGGGAGCCAGATTTCTCTTGAGAGGAGACAATCTTTTCAAGCTCTTCTTTAGGAATCTCTAAATCAGTTGCCAATGAGTTTATAATCTCTGCTCTTTCCCCTTTGTCTTTGGGCAGATCAAAGGGTTCTAAAATAACCTGAAAATTGGCAATGTTTTTGACAAAAGGATTGCCTTTGCTGTCAAAAATCAAACCTCGGGGAGCTCTCACAATCTGAAACCTAATGCGGTTCCCTTTTGATAGATCAAAGAAATAACCCCCGCGAAAAAGCTGAAGATCCGAAAGCTTAAAAAGGAGAATCGCCACCACAGCCAGACATATAAAGTACAAATAACGGTAAGAAATTTTTTGCCTGCTCTCTTCTTCTTCTGGCACATCACTACCAAAAACGGCAACACTGTCCAAAAGCTCACCCTTTTTAACACGGCTTACTCTCATCTCTTTGTTACCAACCTTGGTATCAAAGTAATTTGTGAATAATCTTTTTTTATTCATTTATATTATCTTAGGAATCTAGCTCTGCTCTCCATTTTTAAAAGTCTGTCCCAGAGCGAAGAAAGAAAAGCATAGAATACCAAAGCAAAAATAGTGTTTACAATTATTTTTGAAGCAATAAAGTGTTTTAGAAAAAAAATGATATCCACCTTCAATCCAGAAACAGTCAGCGCACCGGCATAAAGCATATCAAAAGCAAGGGTAGAGGAAGCTGCCAGGATGGCAAGCAAAACAAAGTTAAAACTAGAAAAAACATAGTACGAAGCCAGCATCACGAAGAAAATGATTAAAAGTATCGCCATCGTCTCCAATCCAAAAATAGAAGGAGCAAACAGGTCTAAAAACAAGGCGCCAAGCAATGTTATTAGCATCAAATCTTCTTCGGGAATAATAAACGAAGAAGCAATAATAAACATCAAAAAAACATTCGGCGTTACCCCAAAGATTTTTATATTGGAAAAAAAGGCAACCTCCAAAAGTAGAGACAAAACAGCGACAACTATTATTAAAAATCTCCTCATTTTACTCCCAAAATAACCACAACATTTCTCGCTTCATCGAAATTAACAAAGGGAAGTACAGAAGCTTTCAAAAACAAACCATTGCTCTCTACACTGATATCCGTAATTTTTCCTATAAGAAGATTTTCGGGAACTTCGTTTTCTAAATTTGAAGTTACGACCGTATCGCCGTTTTTTACAAGCTTCTCTTTACTAATTTCCTCCATCACTGCTCCAGAGCCTATCTGTCCCTTCACCAAACCCAAGGCGCTGCTCTCCTGAACCATTCCACTTATCTGGAAATTAGAATCCATTAACAACACGACTTTTGAAGTATCAGAGTTTACCTCTTGGATTCTTCCTAAAAGAAATCCACCAGAGACAACCGCCAAATTTTTCTTTATGCCGTCTTTGGAGCCTTTATCAATTACAATGATTTTTAAAAAATTCGAGGGTTCTTTGGCGATCACTCGGGCGGCAACAGTTTGGAAATTTGTTGAATTAATAAACCCTAGCTGTTTCTTTAAGGATTCATTCTCAATTTTGAGCTCACTCAATCTGCTAACTTCAAAAGTCAACTCCTCAACTTTTTTCTTTAACTCCTTATTCTCTTTCTGAAGACTACCCAATTCAGCTATTGAGCTTCCAATATCTTTTAGCTTTAAAGAGGCATTATTAAAGACGGAAACGAACGGGGTAGAGATTTTGGAGAGTACTCCTTCGACAGGTGAAAGGTAACCTAGAAAAGAGAAAATAAAAATCAGAATTGATACCAAAAACAGTACAAAAAAATATTTAACAAATTTGAGAGATTTCTGCTGAAGCATGTTTCAAATTAAAAATTAAAAATGTAAAATTAAAAATTTTGGTAATTCGCTTCGCCGCGTCCGACGTGGCTTCGCGAATTTCTATTTTTTACTGTTATCTGTTAACTGTTATCTGTTTGCTGGTCTATATTTTCGGTGGTTTTTCGTATTGAGTCTGCACCAACACATCTTTTAAGGATTCCAAGTCTTCTAAAACTAAACCGGTTCCTCTAACAACGCTGGTTAGAGGATCATCGGCAATATAAACTGGTATCTTTGTTTGCTCTTTTACGAGTTTATCAAACCCTCTTAGAAGCGCTCCACCTCCTGCCAGAATTATACCTTTATCCATAATGTCGGCTACTAGCTCCGGCGGAGTATCCTCGACAGTTGTCTTAATTGTATCAACAATTATCTGTACTGACCTTGAGAGTGCCTTTCTAATCTGGTCGTCGGAAATCATCACTGTCTTTGGCAGTCCGGTTACTAAGTCTCTACCTCTCATCGGAAGCTCTAGTTTCTCTTTTAGAGGATAGGCTGAGCCTATCTTAACCTTTATCTCCTCGGCTGTCCTCTCACCCAAAAGCAAGTTAAACTCGTCCCGGGCAAACTGGATTATGTCCTCATTGAGCTCATCCCCGGCAACTCTGATGGATCGGTTGGAAACCACACCTCCTAAAGAAATAACCGCTACCTCAGTGGTGCCTCCGCCGATATCCACTATCATATTTCCTGAAGCATCTTGGATATTAAGGCGGGCGCCAATAGCAGCAGCCATCGGCTCCTCAATCAGAAAAGCTATCCTGGCCCCGGCAGAAGTTGTAGCATCTTCAACAGCTCTTTTCTCAACCTCGGTAACACCAGAGGGAATGCCTATGACAATCCTGGGACGAGGAAAGAAAGCAAACGACTCTTTGTGGACTTTTTCTATAAAATAACGGAGCATTTGTTCGGTTACTTCAAAATCTGAGACTACCCCATCAACTAGAGGCCTGGTGGCGACAATGTTTGCCGGAGTTCTGCCGACCATCTTCTTGGCATCTTCACCTATGGCTAAAATCTGCTGAGTTTTGGTATTGATGGCAACCACTGAAGGCTCATTAACAACAATACCCTTGCCTTTAACATAAACTAAGGTATTGGCGGTTCCTAAATCTATTCCTATGTCATGGGAAAAGTATCCCAATAGCCTGTTTATCATAAATTGCTCTCCAAGAAAGGAAATTATAAACTACCAGGCTGGGAAAAACAACCCTATTTTTTGAAATTTACCCCGTTAGCCCCGTTAGATAGAAAGAAACATCTAACAGCGTTAGGTAGAGAAAAAATCTAACGGGGTTAGATGAAACTATCTAACGGGGTTAGTAAGCTTTTGCTAAATAAACCATTACATCTGCTTCTTTTCCGCAGTAAATACACTTTTCGCCTTTTTTGGGTTTCTCGCTTTCAAATGGTATAACTCGAGTGGTTGCTTTTGTCTCTTCCTTTATTTTAAGCTCGCACTTAGAATTTTGGCACCAAGGAACGAGGTAAAATCCTTTCTTCTCCTCGACATCCTTTTTGAATTGTTTGAAATCTTTTACTTGGTAAGTATTTCTTTCTTTAAACTCTAAAGCTTTTTTGTAGAGGTTTTTTTGGATATCTTTGAGCGTTTCAGCAATATTCAAATCCTTAGTTTTCATAAACTCCCGTTTATTCTTATCACGTCTTACCAAGGAAACTTGATTTTTGGAAACATCTTTAGGGCCTATTTCAATTCTTATAGGTACTCCTTTAATCTCCCATTCATTAAATTTCCATCCAGGGGTTACATTTTCCCTTAAATCGATTTCTAGCCTTGCCCCTTTAATCTTTGACAAAACCTCTTTTATGCTTTTTAAGACTTCTACTTTTTCTTTTTCATTTTTGTAGATAGGAATAATAACGACCTGAACTGGCGCTACGTAGGGTGGCAGAACCAGACCCTTGTCGTCGCCGTGCATCAAAATTAAAGCTCCGATAATCCTTGTTGTTAATCCCCAACTAGTCTGCCAGACATATTTTCTTTTGCCATCCCTGTCTTCAAACTGAATATTGAATGGTTTGGAGAAATTCTGTCCCAAATTATGGGAAGTGGAAAGCTGTAATGCTTTGCCGTCTTTTAAAAGAGTCTCGCAGGCTGTTGTATACAAAGCTCCGGCAAATTTTTCGAGCTCTGATTTCTTGCCATAAAATACTGGTGTTGCCAAAATTTCTTCAAAGAATTTCTTATAATTTTCTAGCCTTTCTCTTGTTTCTTTATCAGCCTCCTCTTTAGTTGCAAAAACCGTGTGGCCCTCCTGCCATAAAAATTCTGTAGTTCTTATAAATAATTTCGTCCTCAGTTCCCACCGCACCACATTGCACCACTGATTCACTTTAAAGGGTAAATCTCTCCAAGAGTTTATCCATCTAGAAAAGGCATCATACATTATAGTTTCAGAAGTGGGACGAACAACCACCGGCTCTTTTAGTTCTTCTCCGCCGGCATAAGTTACCACTGCCAATTCAGGCGAAAATCCTTCCACGTGCTCTTTTTCTTTCTTTAGAAAACTCTCGGGAATAAAAAGAGGGAAATAAGCATTGGGAACGCCGGTTTTTTTGATCTGGGAATCAAAAATTCTCTGGATATTCTCCCAGATCGCATACCCATAGGGTTTGATGACCATAGTGCCTTTTACTGGTCCGTAATCAGCTAAATCCGCTAGGCGTATAACATCATTGTACCAAGCAGAAAAATCTTTTTTTTGACTGGTAATTTTGCTTTTTTGAGCCATAATTTTACCTTCTTAAAACCCAAATAATTTCTTTAGGGAATCTATAACGCCAAATCGGCTTAAATCCTTGGTGGTAATAACAATCACTAAAGCTATAAGAAAAACAAATCCAACTATAGTTAAGATATTCTTCAATTTTAAGCTTAATTCTTTGCCTCTTGTTTTTTCAATTAAAATCAAAAATAGATGACCGCCGTCTAAAGCAGGAATTGGCATGATATTTAAAAGCGCCAAGCTGATTGAAAGAATAGCTATAAATTGCAGAAGAAAAGAAAACCCTAACTGCCTAACTTGATTTGTAAGAACCGCTATTCCTACCGGACCAACTGCCTCTTCACCTAGCTTAAAAGTAAAAATTTTCCCAAAGAACTGAAAGAGTCCCACTATTGTCATTCCTGCCAGCCTGAAGGACTCAGCCAATCCGGCAACCGGAGCCAAAAGAATATCGTCTGCCTGAACTTTTTTGTCAACCGCAACACCTATCCTTCCAAACTCTTTACCTTCAACTTTACCCTTAAATGGAATCACGGTAAATTCTTTTATTGCTTGTTCCCTTTTTATTTTTATTTTTACCTCCTGGCCGATTTTTCCTCTTACGCCCTCTACAAATTCATCAGCATTTTTTATTTTCTTGCCATTTATTTCCAAAACTTCATCTTTAGCCAAGATGCCTTTTTCAGCCGCTGGTGTGCCTTTTTCTACTTCGGCTATGTAAGTGTGTTCTTTCACACCTAGGTGATTCTCGGTCCCGGGAATCAAGGAATGAAAACCTACTATGTAGAGTGAGGAGAAAATGAACCACGCCAGAACCATATTCATAACCACGCCAGCGGAAATTATTTTGGCTTTGGTAAGATTAGATTGAACCGACAGGCTTCGAGGATTATCTTTTTGTGAACCATCCTCTCCTAATAGTTTAACGAAACCTCCAAAAGGTATCGCATTTATAGAATAAACTGTCTCCCCTATCTTTTTTTTATAGATAGCTGGCGGAAAACCAAAACCAAACTCCAAAACGCCGACTTTGGAAATTTTGGCAACAATAAAATGGCCAAACTCATGGACAAGAACGAGTAGACCAAAAACAAAGAGAAAAGAAACTATAAATAAAATTATTTCCATAAATTACCTAAAATATTTGCGTTAATTAGTGTGTTAATCTGCGAATATTCGTGATCAGAATTCCCTCTCAATCATAAAATCTGCCCATGCCTTTAAAAGATCTTTATAAGGAGAATCCGGAATTACCTTAAGATATTTTTTTGCTTTCTTGATATAGCTTAGGGCTAATTCTTCCGTTTCCTTTATTCCATTAAGATATGTTAAAAGATTAATGGCTTGTTTTATTTCGTCTCTCGTTGCTTTTTTATTACCGATTAAATTTATAATCTTTTGCTTTTCTTCCGGGCTGGCGTTTCTGTAAGCATACCAGACGACAGTTGTTCTTTTACCTTCCCTTATATCGGAACCTATTGGTTTGCCGAGCTTTTTTTCTTCTGAAACGAGCCCTAAAATGTCATCCTGAAGCTGAAAAGCCACCCCGCAGTTAAAACAGAACTCTGAAAGCGCCTTAACTAGAGAATGAACTTCGTCTGCTTTTCTTAACCCTATCATAGCTCCCATTTTTGCCGAGTAACTGTAGAGTTCGCCGGTCTTTTTAGCAGACATATCAATTATGTCTTCTTTTTTAAGCTCCTTTATCTCTTTTTTCTCATATTGAATGTCCAAAGTTTCGCCCTCGATTAAAAGAGGAAGGACTGTTTTTTCCAATCCATCAATTAGCTTTAGAACAATGAGAGGATCGAAGTTATATTTAGAATACAAATCCGTAAAAAGAGAAATAGACCAGGCGTGTTGCACATCTCCCACCAAAATGGCAATGTTTTTACCATAATCTTCGGCTTCCTTATCAGAATATCCTCTTTTCTTGGCTTCTTTGTAAAATTGCTTATGGACTGTGGGTTTGCCCCTTCTTAAATCGTCATTATCGATGATGTCATCATGAACAAGAGTCCAGGTGTGATACATTTCTACAGCCGCTGCTGCTGGTATTGCTTGTTTTTCGTCTCCGCCTGTAGCACCGCAAGAAAATAGCAAAATCGAGGGGCGCAAAGCCTTACCCATTGAAGAAGGGTAACTGTAAGCGCCTTCGAATATATCTTTAGGTTTAAATAAGTCTCTGAAATAGTGATTTAAAAGATAATTCTTAACCAGCTCTCCTCTTCGGGAAAGCTCTTTTAGAAATTTTTCTTTATAAATTTCTTTAATTTTTAAATTTTGAATTGTCATTTTGACTTTTGATTTTTGAATTTTGAATTATTATTATCTGCCAAACCTTCTCTCCCTCTTATTATAATCCAAAATCGCTTTCTTTAAATCCTCTTCTTTAAAGTCGGGCCATAAAGTTTTTGTAAAATAAAGCTCCGAATATGCTGATTGCCAAAGCAAAAAGTTAGAAAGCCTCCAAACCCCGCCAGTTCTGATGACCAAATCCGGATCGGGAACATCATAAGTATAAAGATTTTGGGAAATATTCTTTTCCGAGACGGGTTTTGATTTCTTTGCCGCTTCCACAATTTCAGCTCTTCCGCCGTAATTTAAAGCTACAATTAGATTTAAGCCAGCATTTTCTTTAAGGATTTCTTCCGAATCTTCGACTTTTTTTTGTAAGGACTTGGGCAACTCTCTTAAATTGCCGATGAATTTTATTTTAACATTATTATCATTTAATTCAGGTACCTCTTCTTCCAAAGCTCTCTCAAGAATCTTAAAAAGAATCTTGACTTCTATTTTTGCCCGTAATCTGTTCTCGGTTGAAAAAGCAAACACTGTAAGATATTTAACTCCTATCTTTCCTGCATATCTTACAACTCTTTTTAATGCTTTAACCCCCTCTCTATGTCCTGCCGATATCGAAAATTTTCTCTTCTTTGCCCATCTTCGATTTCCGTCCATTATTATAGCTATGTGTTTAGGAACTCTTTTAAGCATAATTTTTAATTCTATTTAGCACGGCTTTAATCGAAAAGTCAGGAGTCGAAGCACCAGCGGTAACGCCAACCGACTTAACCTTTAGAAACCAATTTTTTTGAAGCTCTTTTTCGTTCTCAATGTGATGAGTTAAAACTATCTCCTCACAGATTTCTTTTAGCCGTGTAGTATTAGAAGAATTCTTCCCGCCTATGACAATCATTATATCCACTTTCTTAGCCAGTTGTCTAGCCGCCTCTTGGCGCTTTTCAGTGGCGTCACAAATGGTGTTGAAGATTTTTGGATTTCGATAATTTGCTCGCAAAAAGCTGGCGAGTTTTTCGAATTCTTCCAAATTCTGGGTGGTCTGGGAGATCAAGGCAATCTTTTTCAGCCCTAGGCTGATCCCGACCTTGCTTTGGCGAGCGTCGGGACTTCCTTTAATTATTTTTTTAACGTCTTCAATTCCTTTTATTATTATAGCCTTCGGCGCATAACTCTTTATTCCCTGAACTTCGGAGTGAATGGTTTCGCCAAAAATTAGAACTTTATACCCTTCTTTTTCTAATTTTTCGGCCAGCTTTTGAACTCTTTTAACATAAGGACAGGTAGCGTCGATTAGCTTGAAGTCCTTGGCTTTTAATTCTTCTTCCAGTTCTTTGGAAACCCCGTGAGAACGAATTGCAACTTTGTCTGACTTTATATCTTCCAAATCACTGGCAACAAACACATTTCTTGTTTCCAGATATTTAATAAATTCGCCATTATGAACTAGGGGGCCTAAAGTAAAAACCTTCTCTTTACCTTTTTTAGAAAGAATAAGTTTAGAGGCTCTCTCTGCCCCGAAACAAAACCCTGCTTCTTTGGCAATCAAAATTTTCATAGATGTTATTTTACCACATATCAGTAAACAATTAACAGTTAATAGATAACAGAATTAAGAATAAAAAAAGAAGGCGAAGTGCCTTCGGGGGTGTAATAAAATCTATAATCGAGGGGTCAATCTGTTGAACAAAGATTTGGTAAGGTAAAAATAGTTATATTGCCTTTCTGCTCTTTACTTTTTAACATATTTTCAACCTGCTTTACTGTTACTGAAAAATTGCCAAGGTTATTTTCTTTTATTCTCGTGTTTATTTCTAGTGTAAAAAATTCAGCTTCTGTAATATCTTCTCCACTAACATTTCCTATGCCAAACTTAAAAAGTTCATTGCCAACAGAATCATTAACTATATAAAGCAACTATCTCACCATCCTTTCTTTTAAGGTACAATCTCTCTGGGTTCTTTTAGTTAGAGTAATTTTATTTGTTTTAAAAGTTCTGTCAAGAGCTTGCTTTCTGGCAAAGTTTTTATGACTTTTCCTTTTTTAAAAAGAACTCCTGCCCGCTTTCCGCCGGCTATGCCGATGTCGGCTTCCGAAGCTTCCCCTGGTCCATTCACTACACATCCCATCACCGCCACCTTAATCGGCTTTTTTATTTTCACCAATTCCTGCTCTACTTTATTGGCAAGTTTTATTAAATCGATTTCCGTCCTTCCGCAAGTCGGACAGGAAACCAAAACCGGTCCTCGTTCTCTTAAATTCAGCGCTTTTAAAATTTCCCACGCCACTTTAACTTCCTCTTCCGGATTATCAGTTAAAGAAACTCTTATGGTATCGCCGATGCCCTCTTCTAAAAGAATCCCCAACCCAATAGCGCTTTTAATTATACCGCTTTTAGGGGTACCGGCTTCAGTTATGCCGAGGTGTAAAGGATAATTAACTTTTTTCGATAATAGTCTATAAGATTCTATGGTTCGCAAAACATCAGAGGCCTTTAAAGAAACCGCAATATTTTTAAAATTCAGGTCTTCTAAAATTTCTATGTTTTCCAGGGCGCTTTTTGCCATTGCTTTAGGAGTGCGACCGTATTTTCTAACCAATTCTGGCTTTAGAGAGCCGATATTTACACCTACTCTTATGGGGATTTTTTTCTTTTGGCACGCCTTTACCACTTCTTTAACTTTATCTTTGGAGCCGATATTGCCGGGGTTTATCCTTATTTTATCCGCCCTGGCTCTTATAGCCTCTAAAGCCAGCTTGTAATCAAAATGAATATCTGCCACCAGAGGAATCTTAATCTCTTTCTTTATAGCTTTTATGGCTTTGGCTGCTTTTTCGTCCGGAACCGCCACCCTGATAATCTCGCACCCGGCCTTTTCCAGTTCTTTAATCTGCTTAATTGTGGCTTTGGCGTCCCGGGTATCCGTATTTGTCATTGATTGAACAGCAACAGGATTTGAACCGCCAATTTTAACATTGCCGATTTTTATGACTTTCGTTTTCCTTCTTTTTATCATAAATTATCTGTTAACTGTTAGCTGTTTACTGTTAACTGTTCTAGATTTCTCTTATTTCCTTTTCTTTCGCCCCAACCGCTTCATCTATCTTCTTCATGTAGTCATCAAGAATCTCCTGAATTAATTTTTCTCCCTTGAATCTATCATCTTCTGAGATTTTTCCCGCTTTTTCTTTTTTCTCCAATTCCTCGATTGCTTCTCTTCTGGAATTTCTCATCCCCACCTTAACCTCCTCAGCCTTCTGATGAATTGTTCTCACTAGTTCTTCCCGCCGTTCCTCAGTTAAAAGCGGAATATTAATCCGCAAGACTGTGCCGTCATTTGTTCCGGTTAGTCCTAAATCAGATTCATCTATGGCTTTTTCAATATCAGCAAGGGTCGATTTATCATAAGGGCTTATTACAATTAAACGAGGTTCGGGTGTGTTAATGGAGGCTAACTGTTTTAACGGCGTAGGAACATTGTAATAATTTACCTTTGTATCCTCAACCAGTGCCGGAGTAGCCCTGCCAGTCCTTATAGATTTAATGTCTTCTTTAAAAAATTCAAGCGAACTTTCTAACTTTTGTTTAAATGTTTCTATTTCCATTGTTTTTTGAGCCGTCCCGACCTGGGTCGGGGCGTGCGAAATCCGCCGAAGGCGGGTTATCTACCGCCTACAAGCGTCCCGATCCCATCCTCTGTAACCGCTTTTTTATATTTCCTTTTTCTAAAAGATTAAATACCACTAGAGGCAGTTTGTTGTCCATGCATAAAGAAACAGCCGTTGAATCCATAACTTTTAATCCGTTGTTTAAAATATCGAGGTAGTTTAATTTCTTAAACAGTTTGGCGTCTTTAAATTTTTGAGGGTCTTTGTCGTAAATTCCGCCGACTTTGGTGGCTTTAAGTATAACATCACAGCCTATCTCTAAAGCTCTTAAAGCAGCGGCGGTATCGGTAGAAAAGTAAGGATTGCCGGAACCAGCGGCGCAGATAACTATTCTGCCCTTCTCCAAGTGCCTTATCGCCCTCCGCCTTATGTAAGGCTCGGCTACCTGAGGAATAGAGATAGCAGACAAAACTCTAACCTGTTCTTTTATCTTCTCCAATGCCTCCTGCAGAGCCAACGCATTCATTACTGTAGCTATCATTCCCATATAGTCAGCAGTGGCTCTGTCCATTCCAGCCACCGAGGCGGTATAACCTCTAAAGATATTACCTCCGCCAATAACAATGACGACTTCAATACCCAGTTTTTTTAGCTCTTTTATCTCTGAAGCGATAGACTCAACAATTTTAGGATCAATTCCGTATTCTCTCTTGCCCAGCAAAGCCTCACCGGATAGCTTTAGAAGAACTCGTTTGTATTTAGGTTTTTTCATCACTTGATTTGAAATCTTGATATGCGACCGATTTTTATTTTTTCGCCGAGTTTTGCCACTGCTTCTGAAATTAAATCCTCCACGGTCTTTTTCTCGTCCTTGATGAAAGGCTGTTTTATAAGCACCGCTTGTTTGTAAAACGCTTCCAGTTTGCCTTCCAGAATTTTTTCAATTATATTTTCAGGCTTGCCCCTCGTAGCTTTAGCGAAGTGGGGCTTCCCTTCTTTTTTGAGCTTCTCTTTTTCAATCTCTTTTTCTTTTTTGATTATATCCTCGGGAATGTCTTCCACACTTACATATTCCGGATCCATAGCAGCTATCTGCATGGCAATATCATAGGCTAAATTTTTAAAATCATGGGTTTTGGCAACAAAATCGGTCTCGGTTAAAAGTTCCACCATAGCTCCTACTCTACCACCGGGGTGTATGTAGCAAGAGATTACTCCCTCTTTGGCTTCTTTAAGAGCTCTTTTGGCTATTTTGGAGAATCCTTTTTTTCTCAAAATCTCAACTGCTTTTTCAAAATCACCACTAGATTCTTTAAGAGCTCTTTTGGCTTCCATAATGCCAACGCTGGTTTGTTTTCTTAGTTTTTGGATATCTTTAATTTTTATTTCCATATATTCTCGCTATCGAGACCCTTGGATATACATTCCTTGCAAGGGTCGAAGACCCCGACAAAACCGTAGGTGGACGTCGGGGCTCTTATTCACTCCTCTTCTCAGGTAATGTCTTTAAAGATGGGGTTTTCTTGGCTTCTATCTCCTCCTCGTCTATCTTCTCCTCTAACTTTTCCTCAATTTCCTCTATGTCTTCTTTTACCCCGACCCGGGTCGGGGTTGGTTTTTCTTTCTCATCCTTCTCATCTATGTCTTTATCTTTTACTCCACTGGGCTTTACCCCGTTAGAAGTCCCCTCCGAAAGCGGGGCAGCCACCTCTGGTGACTTACTTCTAACGGAGTTTACTTCTAATATTGTCTGGGCTATCATGCTGGTTATTAGTTTAATAACCTTTAAAGCATCATCGTTTGAAGGAATTGGATAATCAACAAGAGTTGGATCAGCATTTGAGTCTACAATGCCAACAATGGGTATTTCTAGCCTTCTTGCTTCTTTAACCGCTAAATATTCTTTTGTTATATCAATTATAAAAAGAATGTCAGGAAGCTCTCTTAAACTTTCTAAACCGCCAATGGATTTTTCTAATCTTTCTAATTCTTTTTGTTTAACTATTCTCTCTTTTTTGATAAATTTCTCCCACTCGCCCTTCTCCTTTTCTTCTCTTAAATTTATGAGCTTCTTAACCTGCTTGATGACTGTCTGGAAATTAGTAAGCGTGCCTCCCAGCCATCTTTCGGAAACATAAGGCATATTTGCTTTTTCTGCTTCTTCTTTTATGGATTGCTGAGCCTGCTTTTTGGTGCCCACAAAAAGGATGTTCTTACCTTCCTGGACTGATTTTTTGACATATTCTAAGGCTTCTTCCAGTTTTTCTTTGGTCTTTGTTAAGTCAATAATGTGGATGCCGCTTTTTTTGGCAAAAATAAAAGGCTTCATTTTAGGATTCCATTTCTCGGATTTGTGCCCAAAATGAGCCCCGGCTTCCAATAAATCCTTAATCTCTACTTTCATAAAAAATTCTCCTTTCACCTCCACTTTCTCTTTTTTCAGAGCCTTGATTACCCTTACGGGCAGGAGCGGCTCGAAGAAAGTGTGAGTAGTTTTATTTTTTCTTAGGATTATCTGCGAATTTTTTGCGTAATCTGCGTATTAAAAAATATAACAGAAAGTATAAACTATGACAATAGTTTAACCTTCAATCTCTCTGAGGTTTTGCTGGAATCCTTTTTCCAGGCTATCGAACATTGCTTTGTGAAACTCGTCATCAAAGTCTGGCACGGATTTTTTGACCCGTCCGCAAGACTTTTCTTCAAGGCAAAATCCAACCAGCTCGCACTTTATTTTCATGGCTTGAGCCACTTCATCCTGCCCTAACTCTCGTAATTTCTTCTGAATTGCCGACAACTCTTTCAGGGTCATGGACTGAAGATGCTCTTCCACTGTTGAACAAGTACGAACCGGATAATAACCGGAGAGCAAATTATATAAATTGTATTCTTGAAGAATATCCAACTTTACTGCCCGGGGCACTATGTAAATCGCCTCCGAAGGCTTTACACCTTTTTCAATTAATTTTTCGTAGCAGTTTAAGGCATTCAATCCGACTTCCAAATATCTATACAGGAAATTTTTGTTTTCTTCTTTTTTAAGTTCAGGAGAAATGGCGAAGAATCTATCAATTTCTGATAATTCCTCTTTGGAAAGATTTTTCTCTTTTATTTTTTCGGAATAACCGCTTAAAAATTCCCGCGCTCTTTCCGTAGCAAAATACAAAGAGTCAGGAATCATGGGAACAGTTCGGTGGCGCTTCTTCTCGCCCCAAGCCCTCCAGGCAACTCGGGACAAAACCTTAACATTTATCGCTTGTCCAAAATCGCGACAAATCTTCCTTTTCTCTTCCAAAAGCTTTTTCCAGCCAGTTTTAATCTTTTCTTTGGAGGAGAATGTTTCTTTTTCAAGTTCTTTTAAATTTTTAAGCCTTGTCTTAAGCTCTTCAGAATCTATCACTTCTAAACTTTCGATTCTGAAATTCTTCTGCGGAAGTTCTTCTTTTTCAATCAGCTCTCTCGCTAAATTTTTCTCGTTAGGATTTTTTAAAATGTTAGGAAAAGGATAAATATCACGCGGTGCTTCTAATCGTGTAGCGTAAAGATTTAAAACACCGAGGTTTTTCAACTCTTTCTCGATTGCTTCAAGAAATAAACCAGCTTCTTTTGGCATCCATTCCCTTTCCGCTTCGTATTCTCTTTTGAAACCCACCAAAGATTCAATCGATAAAGAGATTATTCCGGTCCCGTAAATTCCGTAATGTAAAATTTTGGCGGTGGCGTCTTTGTCTAAACCTGCCTTTATTGACTCCTTTAAAAATTTGATTATTTCAATTGATTGTTCTTCGTAATCTTTTTTGAGCTTTGGGTCGTCGGCAATTTGGTCTGGATAAACAATATCATCGGGAGTTGTATCCGTTCTCCGTCCAGATGCCATTAATGATGAAGAAAAAACAATCCCTGTAAAAAGCGTGTCTATAAACTTGCTTGCCTCATAATTGAAAGAAAAAACCGGTGTTGTAGCAATAGAAGCATGACCCCGTAAAGATGATTTTCTCAAAATCTTTAAAACTTTTTCATCGATATCCTGTCCTTTTTCCTTTGCCTCCTTATACAAGGCTTTAACTGATTTCCCTTTAAAGGTCAAAAGAGCCGAAAGAGCAGCAATGTCTTCCGGTTTTAATTCTCCTGTTTTGTCTTTTAAAACAGGGTTTATCCCTAAAAATTTAATATTTAAATCAGAAATTTTATAACTCATACTTATTCCTTATCGCATATTGCTTATTGCATTTTCTAGACTTGTTTTTCTTTTTTCTCTGTTGTAACTCTTCCGCCCTGCCACTGACCTCGATAAAGATGGGTTTTCCCGTCTACTTTGGAACACATAAAGTGGACGATGCGTGAACCCAGCTCAATTTCTACTGTTGCATCACCTACATTTTTTAAAGCAAGAGTTAATTCTCCTTGGTATCCTGGCGCAATCTGGGTAGTCATTAAAAATAAACCCATTCTATGGAGCGTTGAGCGAGGCTTCAAAATTCCAACCAAATCCTGAGGCAAATTTACCTTTTCTATTGTTTTAACTAAATAAAAATCACCCGGTTTTAATTTAACAACTCTTTTTTCTCCTTCTTTATAAACCGCCGCTGAAATAGTTTTGCAAGTTTTTCTCTCTGTTTCTCCCAAAAACCCCTCTCCTTGGATTTTGAAAAACTCACCAACTCTTAAATCAAAACCAGCTCCTTCGGGATTATTTAACTCCCTTTCACACAAACCTTCAACGAGTTTATCGTTTTGTACTTTTTTTAACAATTCATCAACGCCTAAAAACATTTATCACTTTAATTTTTACTTCTATTATCTTAACAATCTTTTTTTTGTTATCCAACCCCTTTTTTATCTACCAATCGCTTCTAATATTGAAAACAGCTTCTATTTGTATTAAAACTTAAAACAAGGAACTTAATAAAAGAATTTAATAAAGGAGTTGGTATGAATTTTTATAATGTCAAAAAGAGAAAATTGGTAGAAATTCCCGAAAGCCAGATTAAAAAAACGACCTACAAAGATCGCGGCAATCAGTTAAGATATGCTGTAAGAGCAACTGACGATGACGGAACCAAGCTTACCAAATTTGTCTCCAAAGAAACCTGGGACGACTTAAGCGTTCCCGAAGAGTAATTGATTCTTACTTTTTTTCTTGTAAACCCCGCTAGATGATTATTTTATGCGATAAGTAGCGATCCCCGCTATACGATTTATCCTTAGACGTGAACTATCTAACGGGATTTATCTAACGGGGTAAACCAACCTTCTCTGTTTTTATAAGAAAACCTCTGGCTACAATATCACCTCTTAAAACAATTGCTCGCTCACTATTTAAATTATAAACCGAGATTTTCAACTCTTCACCCTGTTCGTCGGTTGAATTTACAATCTTTGAAGAAACCGATAATCCCTTTGTTTCTAAAATGTCAGCGGGAGTAACTACAAAAACATAGCCCTTGGGCGGCTCAACTACTACATTTAGAGGAACCAAGCGGCGTTCTTTTGGATTGATTATTACATCCCTCCTGGAAGTTAAATAAAGTATAGAATCTTTCTCGGCGGGCGAGGCTAGCGTTTTGTCGACTCTTTTTATTGAAGTTTTCATGATTTTTTGGTCAGAGTATTTAATTTATTTATATCTATTTTAACAGATGGACCCATCGTCGTCGATAAAGAAATACTTTTTACAAACTGACCCTTCACGGACTGCGGTTTAGACTTGGAAAGGGCTTCAATAAGGGCTTTTAAGTTCTCTTTTAGCTTCTCTTTCCCAAAAGAAACTTTACCGAATGAGGCATGGACAATTCCGAAACTGTCATTTTTTAGCTCTACTCTGCCTTTTTTGATAAGTTTTATTACTCTTTCAGGCTTATCGGTTACAGTTTCTGTTTTGGGATTGGGCATTAAACCTTTTGTCCCTAGTATTTTCCCTAGTTTGCCAATTTTCCCCATCATGTCAGGAGTGGCTATGACAATATCAAAATCGAGGAAACCTTTCTCGATTTTGGAGATTAAGTCGTCGCCGCCTGAAATGTCTGCCCCAGCATCTTTAATTTCTTTCTCTTTACCGGCACTCACGATTGCCGCCACTTTCACTTTTTTGCCCGCGCCTTGCGGCAAATCAACAACTGTTCTTATATTTTGGTCGGACAGCGATGGTTTAATTCCAAGTTTTGTGTGAACCTCTACTGACGAATCGAATTTGGTAGTTCCAGTTTTTAGCACCAAATCAATGGCTTCCTCTGGTAAATAAAATTGGCTTTTATTGATTAGTTTTGAAACCTCTTTGTATTTTTTGCCATGTTTTTTTATGTGAGGCTTTTGGGGCTTATGAGATTTTGGCGCTTCTTTGGTTTCTTCTTTTTTTGCGACCTTTGAGGACTCCTCTGCGCTCTTTGCGATTTCTTTTGCGTCTTTCGCGATTTCTTTTGCGTCTTTTGCGATTGCGCTCTTTGCGATTTCTTTTGCGTCTTTTGCGGTTTCTTTTGCGTCTTTTGCGTTTGCATCTTTTGCGTCTTTTGCGTTTGCATCTTTTGCGTCTTTTGCGTTTGCATCTTTTGCGTCTTTTGCGATTGCAGTTTTCTTTTTTTCTTTTTTCTTAACCATCGATGTCTCCTATAAACACTGAATATAACACTAATAATTCACTGAATTGCCACAGAATTCTTAGTGGTTTTTAGTGCTTTATCTGTGTTACTTAGTGTTTTTAAGCTACTGCTCTATTTCTACTCCCATGCTTCGGGCAGTACCGGCAATTATTTTTTCTGCTTCCTCAATGGTATTGGCGTTAAGGTCGGGCATCTTAGCTTCCGCAATCTCTCTAATCTGTTCTTTTGTTAGTTTTCCTTTCTTCTCTTTATGAAGAATGCCGGAACCTTTTTCGATCTTTAAAGCTTTCTTTATGAGCTCGGCTGCTGGAGGCGTTTTTAAAACAAAATCAAAAGTTCTGTCCTCATAAATGGTAATGACAACCGGGATTAGTTCGCCCATCTTGTCTTTGGTCTTTTCGTTAAACTGATTGGTAAATTCGACAATATTAACTCCGTGCTGACCCAAAGCCGGCCCAACTGGTGGAGCAGGCGTGGCTTGTCCGCCGCGGATTTGAAGTTTTATTTTCGTCTTTATCTTCTTTGACATACGCTAAACCTCTATTTAAAATCCCAAACACTAAATACTAAATTCTAAACAATTTCGAAATTCTAATGTTCTAAATTCAAAAAGCTAAAAGATATTTATGGATATTCATGGAAATTGCTTGAAATTTATTGTTTTTATTTTGCAATTAATTTCTATTAATCTCTACTAATTTCTATTAATTTCTGTTTTTTAAATATTTTGGTCATTGGGATTTGTTTAGAAATTAGATATTAGAAATTAATAATTTAGAGCTTCCTTACTTGCAGGAAATCCAGCTCCACCGGCGTCTCTCGACCGAACATAGAAACTAGAACTTTTATCTTCCCTTTTCCCTCGTCAATCTCCGATACAGCGCCGTCAAAATCCTTAAATGGACCATCTGTTATTGTAACTGCGTCTCCTGGTAAAACATTAATTTTGTATTTTGGCTCTTCAATGCCCATCCTTTTCTGGATGTTTTTAAATTCTCCGTCAGAGATGGGAATGGGTATCGTACCCGAACCGATGAAACCCGTAACATTGGGCGTGTTTCGTACAACATACCAAGAGTCGTCGGTTACAACCATTTCCACTAGAACATAGCCGGGAAAGATTCGGCGTTCAACGGTTCTTCTTTTGCCGTTTTTTATTTCTATCCTTTTTTCTTTAGGAACTAAAACATTAAAAATTTTGTCCTGCATGTCGTAGGCTTCTATTCTCTGTTTTAAGTTTTGGGCGACCTTATCTTCGTAGCCGGAATTGGTGTGAATTACATACCATTTTCGCTCGCCTGTTACAATTTGTCTTCCCATTTTTAATTTATCCTAAAAACTTTTGAATAAGATAACTGAAAAGCATGTCCAAGACGCCGATAAAAACAGCGAAAACTAAAGACAACCCTACAACAACAATGGTAAAATGCACTGCTTCTTTTCTGGTGGGCCAGCTTACTTTTCTTAGTTCAATTTTTACACCTTTAAGATACTCTATGATTCTTTGCATTTTTTGATTTGTCCAATTTTAAAAAGCCTCTCGGCTTTTCTTTATAATAAACATTCTTTCAAATTTTGTCAAATTTTAAAAAGTGACGCGAAAAGAGTATACCAAGTTTGAAAAATCTAAAATAAAAGTATAACAAATATTCACGATCGTGAATATTTGTTATACTTTTCTCCGTTATTCTACTATTCGCGCAAATAGTTCCAAAAATAACCAAGAGCAAAACAAAAAAACCACAATCATTTCCAATAAAGTAAAACCAAAAAAATTTCTAGAAATTTTTTGAGATTTATTGAAACTGGTGGAAATTGTTGGAAATTTATTGCTCATGATAATTAATTATGGTAATAAACTTTGAGTCCAGGAATATATCCTTGAAGGGCTACCAGAGCCTAGACCGAGCTGGCTAAAAGTATTATTTCCGGTTCCCCAGACTGTACTATCTAATTTTAGAGCGAAGGAATGATATTGTCCTGCTGAGATGGCTCCAACATCTGTTAATGAGGTTTTAGTCCAGAAATATCTTGCAGTATCGTCACCTAAACCTAGCTGGCCAAAGCCATTTTCTCCTGTTACCCAGACTATACCGTCGGATTTTAAAGCAAGGGAACGCTCCCCCCCTGCGGCGATAGCTGTAATTGCAGTCAAAGGTGTACTGGCAGCAGTCAAACCTTGTACTGTCCAAGAGTATGTTTGATTATTGTCACCTGAACCGAGCTGGCCATTAAGATTCCATCCAGTACCCCAGACTGTACCGTCGGATTTTAAAGCTAAGGAATGTTTAGATCCACCTGCCATGGCTGTGACTGCGGTTAAAGAAGTTTGTTTCCAGGATTTCTGATCTCTGTCATGACCTAGCCCGAGTTGGCCGTAATGATTATATCCTACTACATAGAGTGTGCCATCGAATTTTAAGGCTAAAGAGTGAAAGTTTCCAGCTGCAATGGCTATAATTCCAGTTAATGAGGTTTTAGTCCAGAAATATCTTGCAGTATCGTCACCTAAACCTAGCTGGCCAAAGCCATTTTCTCCTGTTACCCAGACTATACCGTCGGATTTTAAAGCAAGGGAACGCTCCCCCCCTGCGGCGATAGCTGTAATTGCAGTCAAAGGTGTACTGGCAGCAGTCAAACCTTGTACTGTCCAAGAGTATGTTTGATTATTGTCACCTGAACCGAGCTGGCCATTAAGATTCCATCCAGTACCCCAGACTGTACCGTCGGATTTTAAAGCTAAGGAATGTTTAGATCCACCTGCCATGGCTGTGACTGCGGTTAAAGAAGTTTGTTTCCAGGATTTCTGATTTTTGTCATGACCTAGCCCGAGTTGGCCGTAAAAATTATATCCTACTACATAGAGTGTGCCATCGGATTTTAGGGCGAGAGAGTGATAAGCTCCTGCGGCGATAGCTCTAATTTTAGTCACAAAATAGCTCCAACTTTCTATCTACACCAAAAGCTCTACCTTTAATAGTTACCTTTATATTCCCAGTACCTGGCTCATATCTATAACAAATGTTGTTTAAAGGAGGATCAAGGCAGACTGTGGCACTGCCAACTGGCCCTGTTTTAAGTTTCAGCAAAGCCTCTTCTGTTCCTGCTTCAGCCGCATTATAGGCAGCTTGGGAATTGGCAGCCTCTCCGCCTGTTTTTAGTTCCGTTACTATAAGTTGGGCTATTGCCAGACCAACGGTCAAAATAATAGTGGAAATAATAACCGCAAAGAGAAGAGTTGATCCAGCACTCCGACCCGGGTCGGAGTGCTGGGTTGAACCTCTTTTGGAAAATAATTTAGAAATTTTGGATTTATTTTTCATAATAATTTATCATCACCAGCTTTTTTTAAATCCGATTAAACTCGCTAAATTGAAAAGTAAAATATACGAATTAACTGATACTAAAATTTTCTATAAGATCCTCCGTTGTTATATACGCCAATATAAAACCATCCTCCCCAAATGATCATCTCTTTTCCTGTCCATATGGCAGTATGCTGACGCCTTGCAGCGGGGACGTTAGTAGCTGATGTTGGAATCCAAGTATCGTTACATGGGTTGTAGCGGGAACCATCGTTTACATAATCAGTGCCACTCGCGCTAGCATTTCCTCCCCAGATGATCATCTCTGTACCGGTCCAGACAGCAGTATGAAGCTCTTTGCCAGGTGGAGCGCCGGTGGTGGTTGTTGGGGTCCAGGTATTTGTGGCGGGGTTGTAGCGGGCACCGGTATTGAGCGCTGCCCAAGTCTGTCTAGATCCACTGCAAGGAGGAAGACAACCCCATCCTCCCCAGATAATCATTTCTGTTCCTGTCCAAACAGCGGTGAAATCTTCTCTACCAGAGGGAGCATTAGTGATTGTTGTTGATGTCCAGGTATTAGTAGTTGGGTTGTAGCGACCACCGGTATTTAAATAACCACTGCCTCCCCAGATGATCATTTGATTAGCTGTTGCGGGATTACCGGTTTCCCCGGTCCAAACAGCAGTATGTCCGTCTCTAGCAGAAGGAGCATTGGTAAAGGATGTTGAAGTCCAGGTATTTGTGGCAGGATTGTAGCGGGCACCTGAATTAGTTTGACCACCTGCATTATATCCTCCCCAGATAATCATTTCTGTTCCTGTCCAAACAGCAGTATGATAGGTTCTAGCAGAAGGAGCATTGGTGGTGGATGTTGGGGTCCAGGTATTTGTGGCAGGGTTGTAGCGGGCACCGTCATTATAATAATCCCCGCCATACGCGCCACCATTTCCTCCCCAGATGATCATTTGATTAGCTGTTGCAGGATTACCGGTTTCCCCGGTCCAAACAGCAGTATGTCCACCTCTATAAGAAGGGGAGTAGTAGGCGGGTAATATCCGGACCCAGGTATCAGTAGTTGGATTGTAGCGGGCACCGTCATTATAGTCACCATTTAATACGCTTCCTCCCCAGATAATCATTTCTGTACCGGTCCATATGGCAGTGTGTCTATATCTACCACCCGGATCTCTGACGCCTGTTGTTAAATTTGGTTTGTCTGTTGCCCAATTCCAAATTTTCTCTTCGTAATAATTCCTTTTGGATACTATACTACTTAAGGTGATTTTGGGTTTGGTGCCTGTTCTGTCTGAGGCTTCTTTGGCTTCGGCTTCAATAGTTAGTTTAAAGAAAGGTTGAATATTATTAGAGCAATCCGAAAAAACATTGTCATCCACATTGAAGGTAAGAATGTTAGTAGAGTCGGTGGTTAAGTTTTGGCTGGTTCCTCCTGGGGGGCTGGTCATTATGATTTTCCCGCTCGAAAGCTTAAATTCAATCTGTATATTGTCTTTGCTTGTGGTTGTAATGATGTTATTTGTTTTATCTACATTAGTAGTTTTTGCCAATCTTGCTTCTCTGGAAATAGTCTCTAGAGCATACCTTGCATCTTGCTGAATCTTTCTGATGTTGTTGGTTTTTTTGGCTACATTGTAGATAGTAATAAAAAGCTCACTGGTAGCTGTCAGAACTAGGGCAAAAACAGCAATAACCATAATCATTTCCAACAAAGTAAAACCACAGTTCGCAGAACTGGCGCGAAAAGGAACGCGGAACCGACGCCTAAATTTCTCTCGCTGTATCATAAACTCTCCTTATTATCTGGACTAAAGCTTGCTGATAAATATTTTCTTTATGCTTATTTCTAAACTGCTTGTAAATTTCAAATGCTCCGCCCCTGATGGTATATGATTCTTGTTTGTATAAAAAATTGCCTTGTTTGTTTTGCTTCATATTATTGGATAGTTTTGCGTTTTGGTTGTGCGTTAGTTTAGCGATTCATAAAGTTCTGCGTCAGTTTTGTGTTAATCATTCTGCGTCCTGTTTAGCGAATTACTTTCCCCAGTTTGTTAAAATAGTTGAGGTTTCCACTTTGTTTGTAGACCCTTTTTCTACCCATGTTACTTTTACTGTAACTTTTCTTTTATCAGTAGCAACATTTTCCACCTTTATATATCGGGTAAATTGTGTTCCATCTAAAAGAAGAGAGGAAGAAGGAGTCCCATCTGAGGTCTCGGTAGAGCTTGCAAAATTTAATTTCCAACCGGTTCCTGTTCCGGGAGGGTTGGCAGTAGGCGGAGGATCAAAAGCAACAAGCGTGTACCAACCGTCAGTTCCAGTATAAAAATTCGTATCCCAAGCCTGCACTTTTTTCCAATTTGTGTCTCTTATGTTATGTACAATTTCCATTGCTTCTTGAGCGAGAAAGGATGCTTGAGTTTTAAGTTTGGCAGAACCAGAAGCAATAAATGATTGAGTAACTAATCCCAAAATCGCCGTTATTACAAAAACAATAATTGCGGTGGTGATTACAATCTCAAGGAGAGACTGACCTTTTTGAAAACAGAATCTTGAATCTTGAATCTTGAATCTTGAATAGGAATTTT
>CAYZYZ010000007.1:0-14674 GCA_964482765.1 uncultured Candidatus Saccharibacteria bacterium
TATTGTTTTTGGGCTGTTTTTGAGTTAAAATTTATGATACATGGAATCATACAATTCCTCTAAAATCGACCCCGATACCATCCGCCTTCGGACCTCGACGATGAGCTCGGTCGAATCGCGGAGCTACGGGGCAGGAAAGCGGTGGCCCCGAAAAGCCTTCGGCAACGGGGCGCACCGATTAAATTTCAAATTACGGACTAAGAATGAGCAACAATAACAAGTACAATCCCAATAAAATAGAGCGTAAGTGGCAGGAAATTTGGCAAAAAACCAAGCTTTACGAAACCGATCTAAAAGATAAAAAACCCAAGCACTATAATTTGGTGATGTTTCCATATCCTTCTGGTGAGTATCTTCATATGGGTCACGCTTATTCTTACTCTGGAGCTGATGTTTATGGAAGATACAAGAAACTCAAAGGGTTTAATGTTTTTGAGCCTATCGGTTATGATTCCTTTGGTCTGCCAGCAGAAAATTTCGCCATAAAAAACAAAGTTCATCCCAAAGAGAGCACGGCAAAAAATATCGAGCACTCCGAAAAACAGCTCAAAGCCTGGGGATGCATGTTCGACTGGTCAAAGACAGTAACAACTTCCGAACCTGATTATTACAAGTGGACACAATGGCTTTTTTTGAAGCTCTACAGGATGGGTCTTGCCTACCAAAAAGAGGCGCCTGTTAACTGGTGTCCAAAGTGTTTAACCGTACTTGCTCACGAGCAGGTTATAAGTGGTTTGTGTGAGCGTTGCGAAACCGAAGTAATTCAAAAAATGATGAAGCAGTGGTTTTTCAAGACAACCGATTATGCCGAGCGATTAATAAAGGATTTAGACAAAGTCGATTGGTCGGGATCTTCCAAAATAAAACAGCGAAATTGGATAGGCCGTTCTGAGGGAGTTGAGTTTGAGATGGAAATTTCGGGGCAGAAGGAAAAAATTTCCACCTACACAACCAGAATTGATACGGTTTTCGGCATAACTTATGTGGTTTTGGCGCCGGAACACAATATAATACAAAATTTAAAACACAAAATACAAAATTGGCCCGAAGCAGAAAAATACATAAAAAAAGCTTCTCAAAAAACAGATTTAGAACGCACTGAACTTCAAAAACAAAAAACCGGTGTTGAACTTAAGGGCATAACAGCCATAAATCCTTTTAATAATAAAAAAGTTCCAATCTGGATTGCCGACTATGCGCTTTTGTCTTATGGCACTGGCGCTGTGATGGCAGTCCCGGCTCATGACGAGAGAGATTTTGAGTTTGCCAAAAAATTCAATTTGGAAATTATCGAAGTTATTACAAAAAAAGGAAAGCCTCAGGGAAATTTAAAAGAAGCCTTTACTGATCACGGAGTTTTAATAAATTCCGGTGAATTTTCCGGGCTGAATTCCGAAGAAGCCAAAGAAAAAATGGTCGAGTGGCTCGAAAAAAAGAAAATCGGTGGCAAGAAAATAAACTATCGTTTGCGCGATTGGTCTTTTTCCCGCCAGCGATACTGGGGTGCGCCGATACCCATTATTTATTGCGAAAAGTGCGGCACAGTTCCAGTTCCAGGAAAAGACCTGCCAGTTTTATTGCCAGATTTGGAAGTTAAAGACATTCAGCCTCGAGGGACAGGCAAGGGGCCGTTGGCAAGCATTACTCAATTCGTAAAAACTACCTGTCCGAAATGCGGAGGCGAGGCAGAGCGCGAGACCGACACCATGGACACCTTTGTTTGTTCCAGCTTTTACTTTATGCGCTATCCGAGCGTTGGAAATGATAAGGAAATGGCGGAACCAGGCCTAACTAAAAAGTGGCTGCCGGTTGATATGTATGTTGGCGGCGCCGAACATGTCACTATGCACCTTTTGTATGCTCGTTTTATAACCAAAGCTCTTTATGATGCCAAACTTATAGATTTTGATGAACCATTCATGAGGCTTCGCCATCAGGGGATGATTTTGGGTCCGGACGGCAGGAAGATGTCTAAGTCAAAAGGAAATGTTGTTATACCCGATGAGGTAATAAAAAAAGATGGAGCTGATGCCTTTAGAACTTTCATATTATTTATGGGTCCCTTTGATGAGGGAGGTCCCTGGAATCCTCAGGGCATAAAAGGCGTCGAGAGATTTCTAGAAAGGTACTGGGCTTTAGCTTGTGAGGTTGCCGAAGTTGAAAGATTAGAGAACCCCGAAGAAATTATTTATTCTTCGAAGGAAATTGAGGAGACAGCTCTTCAAAGATTGGCTCACAAGACTGTTAAAAAAGTGGGTGAGGATATCGAAAACTTTAGATTCAACACTGCGGTTAGTTCGATGATGGGGTGTCTTAATGAAATGCTTGAAATTAAAGAAAAACTTCCTCCAGAAAAATCGCCTTTAACGTGGCATGATGCCATAGATAAATTCACTCTTGTGCTTTCTCCTTTTGCGCCTCACTTGACTGAGGAAGTATGGGAAAAAACTGGGCACAAGGAGAGCGTTTTTGTTGAATCCTGGCCAGAATATAACAAAGACTTAATAAAGGAAGAGATTGTTACTTTAGTAGTACAGGTTAACGGAAAGCTTCGCGACACGATACAGGTAAGAGCCGGTTTAACCCAAGAGGATGCTGAAAAAAAGGCTTACCAAAGCCCTAAAATCGACAAATATATCAATGATAAAGAGATTGTAAAAACAATCTATGTACCCGACAAACTTTTAAATATCATAATCAAATAAACTTGTTTTTAAAAACTAAAAGTGATAAATTTTTAAAGCATGATTAAAATAAACGTTTCTGACCTGCTCCAGAGCGAGGGAGCACAGGAAAAATTTGTAAAAGAAAAGGTTAGCAAGATAAAAAGGGGCATAAACCTTACAGGCGACCTTTTAGTAAAAGCCAGAATTTACAAAATTGACGATGGGGTCTTAGCCGAAATTGAAATTTCTGGTAAAGAGAAAATTACCTGCGACCGCTGTCTTGAGAAATTTGAAAAAAGAATTAAGAAAAAATTTTCCCAGGAGTTTGTAGTACCCATAAAAAATCTAAAAGGAGAGGAACTGGACGAGAGACAAGTCGGTTTTATAATAGATGAAAAAAACGAAATTGATTTAGAGAAACCGATAGTTGAGGAGATACTGCTGGACAATGAGAGAAATATTTGTAAAACTGACTGTAAAGGTCTTTGCCCAAAATGCGGCAAAAATTTAAATAAAGAAAAATGTAAATGTGCTGAGCGGAAAACAAACGTTAATCCATTTATTAAATTAAAAAAGTTAGAGAGGAAATAGAAAATGGCAGTACCAAAACAGAAGAAATCCAGAGCAAGAGTAAAAACAAGAAGAGGCACACAGGGAATTAGAACTAAAAAAGCAGAAATCTGTCCTAAGTGCAAATCTTTAAAATTGCCCCACGCAGTCTGCAAAGTCTGCGGTACCTACAACGGCAGGGAAGTATTGGATCTTGAAAAAAGAAAGAAGAGAAAGGAAAAGAAAATGAAACAAGAACAAGAAGAGGAAAAGGAAAGTTAATAAAATGTCAAATATCAAATTTCAAATGACAAATCAAATCAGAAGTTCAAATGTCAAAAAATATAATTTGGCATTAAGTTATTCAGGCATTCATTTGGCATTTGGCTTTTGGAATTTGGAATTTTAAGCGACAAAGGAGTTTATTGTGTCTATATCGAGACATTATTGCAGAATTATAGCTTTACAGAGTCTTTATGAGTGGGACTTCAGGCAGGGTAATGAAAACATTAAAGAAGTTGCTGAAAGAAATTTGAAAGAGACTGCTCAGGATATAGAAAAGGCTGACAAAGACTTTATTTACTCTCTCATAGATGGTGTTATAAAAAATAAAAAAGAAATTGATGAAATCATTAAAGTTGCTGCACCTGAGTGGCCCATAAACCAGGTAGCCGCTATTGACAGGTCTGTTTTAAGGGTCGGCATTTTTGAGATGCTTTACCTTAAAGAGATACCACCTAAAGTTGCTATAAATGAAGCGATTGAGTTAGCCAAAGCTTTTGGCGGTGAAAATTCCGGAAAGTTTGTGAATGGCGTTTTAGGTACTGTTTATAGGAATAGCGATTTATATGAAGAAGAGGATAAGTCCAAAGAAAGTCCTAAAACTGACAGGGATCAACCAGAGATCAAAGAAACAAAAGAAGATAAAGGAGGAAACGAGGAAGAAAAAAAATGACGGAAAAAGACTTCAAAGCTTTAGAAAAAAAATTAGGAATTACTTTTAAAAATAAAAATTTATTAAAACAAGCATTCGTTCATAGGTCTTTTTTGAATGAAAATCCTAGCTTTCCTCTTTCTGACAATGAACGCCTGGAATTTTTAGGGGACGCTGTTTTGGAACTGGCAGTTACTGAGTATCTTTTTCAAAATTATCCAAACCCAGAAGGTGAACTAACCAATTGGCGAAGCGCCTTGGTTAAAGGAGAAACCCTTTCTGATGTTTCCACTAAGCTTCGTTTTAGCGATTATCTCTATCTTTCCCGCGGCGAGGCTAAAGGGAATGGTCGCGCCAGACAGTTAATTTTAGCTAACACTTTTGAGGCGGTAATTGGCGCCATATATCTAGATCAAGGATTAGACAGGACTAGAAGCTTCATCGAGCATCAAATTCTAGTTCGTCTTCCAGACATTTTGAAAAAAGAACTTCACGTTGATCCCAAAAGCAAATTTCAGGAGATTGCTCAGGAAAAACTAGGAGTCACCCCGATTTATAAAGTTTTAAAAGAAGAAGGCCCAGATCATGATAAAAAATTTACCGTAGGGGTATTTGTGGGCGAGAAGATGATGGGGCAAGGAACCGGTTCCTCCAAACAATCCGCAGAAGTCCAAGCCGCCGAACAGGCCTTAACTAAAAAATTGTAATCTATGGAAAGACATATTGCAATACCAGTTAAAAATTTAGAAGATTCTGAAAAGTTCTATAAAGAAAATTTTGGCTTTTATGGGTTTGAAAAATGGGAAAGACTAGAGATGAATCTTATGGGGTTATGGGCAAAAGACGATAGTGGGTTTGTTTTAGAGTTTATTTATCATCCGGATAATAAAAAAATAAATTTTTCGGGTATTATTCCTCATATTGGTTTTCAAGTAAAAGATTTAAAGGCGAAAATGAAGGAGTTAGAAGAAAAAGTTGAAGTTATAAAACCAATAAGCAAAGGTATTAGCGTAAAAAGAATTGCTTTTATAAAAGATCCAAACGGATTGGCAATTGAGTTTTACGAAAGGTAAAAATATGGAAATAACTGTTTTAGGTTGCGGAACTAATATACCAAATCCGAAAAAATCCGGACCTTGTTTTTATATAAAAGACGGAAAAGATTCCGTTCTTTTAGACATGGGACCGAATTCTTTACGCAATATGGTTATTGCCGGAATTGATAGGTTTGAAATAAAAAACATTATTTTTACTCATTTTCATTTAGATCATTTTGCTGATTTTTTCCCATTTTTAGCCAATAGGAATTTTACCGAGTTGGTTAAAATTAAGAAATTAGAGAAAGGAAATATATTCGGTCCGGTAGGAGCAAAAGAATACTTAGCTGATTTTAAAAATACTAAAGAAGCGATGAAAAAATTTACTATCAAGAATTTAAAAAATAGCCACTTGAAAATAGGGAAATTAAACATCTCTACCTTGCTTCTTTCTCATGGGGATAAGAAAATCATAGGAGTACGAATAGAAAAAGATTCGAAGATTTTGGTTTATACGGGAGACACCGGGGTCTGTAAGAATTTACATAAACTTTTAGAAAATGCTGATGTTGCTATAAGCGAATGCGCTTTCTCTCAAAAGATGTCTTGGGAAGGACATTTAAATTCCAGAGACGTGGGCATTGTTGCTCAAAAGGCTAATGTAAAAACCTTAGTTTTAACTCATATTTATCCTTTCGTGCCAGATAAGCAAATCAAAAAAGAAGTCCAAAAATACTTCAAAGGTGAAGTAATTTTAGCCCGAGACCTTTTGAGGATAAAGGTGTAAGCCAGGAAACAAGAAACAGGAAAAAGGACAATATTTTATGCGGTCGCATAAAATATTGTCCTTTTTTAAACTAGCCTACCTTTTTAACTTTTGAGTTTTTCCGCCCAAGGCGGACCGGCCTCAGGCTGGGATTTTTGCTTTTATTTCTGTTAACTGTTTACTGTTTACTGTTAACTCTGATAAAATAAATCTAATGTATCTAAAGCGGATTACTTTACAAGGTTTCAAGTCCTTTGCCCGAAAAACGGTGCTGGATTTTGGGCCAGGAATAACAGTTATTTGCGGACCCAACGGCTCCGGAAAATCCAACATCTCTGACGCTATCAAATGGGTTTTGGGCGAGCAGTCCATGAAAAATCTTCGTTCTAAAAAGAGCGAAGATGTTATTTTTGTTGGCTCTGGCAAAAAAGCCAAGGCTGGCATGGCTGAGGTTTCTTTAGAGCTCGATAACAGCAAAAAAATAGTATCCATTGAGTATACCGATGTAAATATTGTAAGAAGAGTCTTTCGTTCTAGTGAGGGGGAATATTTCTTAAATGGTTCAAAAGTTCGTCTTTTAGATATTGTGGAGATTTTGTCCAAGTCTGGTTTTGGACGCTCGACTTACACAGTGATAGGTCAGGGAATGGTGGACCAGCTTATTATCCAAACTCCGGAACAACGCCGCGAGCTTTTTGAGGACGCCTCTGGAGTAAAGCACTATTACCTAAAAAAAGAGCAGGCTTTGAAAAAATTTGAAGAAGCCCGGGAAAATCTTCTGCGCGTTTCGGACATAATTCGCGAAATTAAACCTCGCTTGAACAGTTTAGAAAGGCAAAGAAAAGATGCCGAAGAGAGGCGCATTTTGACTTTAGAACTTCGCGACCTTCAAAAAAAGTATTTCGGTTCCGAGCTTAAAAACCTCAAAGAAAAGCTCGATGAATATGACAAGAAATATCAGGAGATTTCCAAAGAAATAGAAAAAGTCGAAGTTGAGGTTTCCGAAATCAATAAAAAACTAGAGGGAAGAACTTCGCGGGCTGAAAAAATTTCCGAAACCGAAAAAGAGCAGAAGCTTTTGCACCTTGAGCAGGAGGTTCAAAGGCTCCAGGACCAGCTTTTAGAGCTTATAAGAAAAGACGCCCAACAAATTGAAAAGCAGAATTTTTATAAAGAAAACTTGGAGAGCTTTAAAGGAGAATTAGAAAAAACTCAAAAAGAAATCCGGCAAAAAGAAGAAGAGATCGAAAAAGACAAAAAAGAAAAAGAGAAGCTGGATGAAGAACTTAAAAAACTTTCTCGAATTATGGATTCCTTCGAGTATTCAAAAGAAAAATCGCCGGAGCCACAGGAAGTTTTAATAAAAGTTAAAAAATCTTTAAAAGATATCTTAGATAAAATAAAAGGAGCTTTTAATAAAGGAAAGATCGAAAAAGAACTCCGAGGCTTAATTTCATTTTTGAGCGAGCATGAGAAAGAGGGTTTTAAAGATTTAAATTCAAGAAAACAGGAAGTCCAGACAAAAATTGAGAAAATAAAATTTGAAATATCCGGATATAATCAGAAGGTTGAAGGCCTGGAGGAGATTTTAAAGATTTACCAATATAAGGAAAGGGAGCTTCAAGGAAAAATCCAAGAAGGTCAGGGCGTTTACGGCTTAGGAGAAAACAGCCACGAAAAAGATACAATCGAGAAGAAGATAAAAAAGTTAAAAGAAGAAAAAGAGAATCAGAGAAAAGAGCTTGAGGAGCTCCGCCAGAAAAACCGCTCTTTGGAAGGCGAGTTTTTTGAGGTGGAAAAATCATACCGCGAGAAAAGAGACATTTTGTCAGAGTACAAAGATGAGCTTACAAAAATTGAGATAGAGATGGCTAGATTAAAGATAAGAAAAGAGGATATAGAAAACGAAGCCAAGGAAAATTTGAAATTGGAGGAGCCGGAGTATATCTCGATTCCTGAAAATCAAAAAGAAGAAGTGCTTCAAAAAATATTCCAAAACAAAAGAAAACTGGAAACCATTGGCGGTGCGGTTAGCGTAGAGGATGAAGAAGAATACAAAGAGGTAGAAGAAAGATACGACTTTTTGCAGAACCAGAGCGAGGATTTAAAGAAGGCTCTTTCTTCCACCAAGAAAGTCGTTTTGGAGCTGGAGAAAAAAATTCATGACCAATTTAGAGAAAAATTTAACGAGATTTCCGAGAAGTTTAACTTTTACTTCCAGAAGCTTTTCAGCGGCGGAATGGCAAAACTGATTCTTAAGGAAATTGAAGAGGAAGAAAAAGAGCCTGAAATGATTATTGATATTCAGGCAATTCCACCCGGCAAAAGGGTTCACACTTTACATACTCTCTCCGGCGGCGAAAAATCTTTAACCTCTATTGCTCTGCTTTTTGCCATTTTTTCAGTCAACCCCACTCCGTTTTGTGTTTTAGACGAGGTGGACGCGGCCTTGGATGAATCTAATTCGGTCCGTTTTGCCCAGCTTTTGGAGGAACTTTCGCAAAAAACGCAGTTTATTGTAGTGACCCATAACCGCGAAACTATGAAGCAGGCCAAAGTACTCTATGGCGTTACTATGGATGAAGCTAAGGTGTCAAAAGTTTTATCACTAAAATTAGAGGAAGCAGAAAAATACTCAGGCGATGACAGAAAACCCGCTTCGACTCGCGGAGCATCATTGACGCGAGGCGGGCAGGTAACAGTAAACAGGTAACAATATAACTCAAAACTCAAAAGTCAAAAATCAAAACTACAGTTCAAAATTCAAAAGTCTCCGCCATAGGCGGATCAGCCTCGGGCTGAAAAAACCAAAATTATCACCGCCAGGACGGGATCCCGCTAAGGCGCGACAATTCAAATTTTAAAAATTGAATAATTAAAAATTAATAATTGAGATTTAAAGGGTTGACTTTCAGTATATCATCTAATAAAATTTCCATTATGTTAGTAATCAGATTAAGAAGGACAGGAAAAAAGAAAAAACCCAGCTTTAGGGTTGTGGTGGCTGAAAAAACCATGCCGATTTATGGTCGCTTTGTTGATATTATCGGAAATGTTAATATTAAATCCGACCCTAAAGTCATAAATATAGATAAGGAAAAGGTTTTGGGTTGGATAAAAAAAGGCGCTAAGCCTTCTCACACCGTTGCCAGATTAATGATTAAACAGGGAATTTTAAAAGAAGAAGATGTTAAAATGACTCCTGAAAAGAAACGCATTAAGAAAAAAGAACTTAAAGCAGAAAAGGGCGGTGAAAAAACAGAGGGCGCAAAAGAGGCGGCCGCGAAACCTGCAAAAAGTGAAACCGCCAAAGACACAAAAACTGCTACCGCAAAACCCGCAAAAGAGGAACCCGCAAAACCCGCAAAAAGTGAAACTGCGGAACCAGCAGAAGAGACCAAAGAAGAAGTAAAAGAAGAAAGAAAAGAAACTCCGACATCCGCCGAAAGCAAAGAGGAAACCGCTAAACCTGCAGAGACTGCAAAAGAAGAAGTTGTAAAGACCGCAAAAGAAGAAACCACAACCGCGGAAACCGCAGAGCCAAAAGGAGATGAAAAAGAATCTGAAGAAAAAACCGACAAAAAAGCGGAAGATTCTGAATCTTCATAATACTAATTGACAAATCTTTAAATTTTTGATACATTTTACACGCAAAATCTGATATACGAGTTAAGGGCTAGGTCGAGGCTCGAAAGAAATATAAGAAATTCTTTTAAAGGGAGAAAAAAGTGGCAAAAGAACAAGATCAAGAGTTTGTAGAGTATGTTGTAAAAGGCTTAGTTGACAACCCAGACAAAGTTGAGACAACTCGAACTATTGATGAAAGAGGTGTTTTGATTGATTTAAAAGTTGATCCTTCTGACATGGGAAAAGTCATCGGAAAAGAAGGAAAAACTGCTAAGTCAATTCGTACTTTGTTAAGGGTTGTAGGCGCCAAAAACAACGCCAGAGTCAATCTAAAGATTATTGAGCCGGAAGGCTCTACTAGAGCTGAAGGCAGAGTTGAAGATGATGACGCAAAAAGCGAAAAAAAAGACGACACTACCAAAGCTATTGACGACATCAAAATCTAAAATATCAGCCCAAGGCTGACCCGCCTCGGGCGGGAAAAAGAAAAATCCCCTCTCTAGGGGATTTTTCAAATCATAAATTGTATAATTAAATTATGGCAGTAAAAAAATCTCGTCCAGAGGACGATCAGCCTCTGGCTGAAAAAATTACATTCCATATATTAACCTTATTTCCCGAAATTTTCGGTTGCCTTTCCCATAGCATTATAAAAAGGGCCGAGGGTAAGGGTTTAATAAAAATAAAACCTTATGATTTGCGAAAATGGGGCATCGGGAAGAGAAAACAGGTGGATAACAAAGCTTATGGCGGAGGCGCCGGAATGGTTTTAAAAGTTGATATAATATACTCTGCTTTGCAGAGTCTAAAGGAAAAAGTAAAAAGTAAAAAAGTAAAAACCATTTTACTGACGCCACAAGGAAAGGTATTCAATCAAAAAATAGCCAAGAGGTTGGCAAAAGAAAAAAATATTATTTTAATTTGTGGACACTATGAAGGGTTTGATGAGAGGATAAGAAAACTAGCTGATGAAGAGATTTCTATCGGCGACTATATTTTAACCGGCGGAGAATTTCCGGCCATGGTTTTAGTTGACGCTGTTTCAAGATTAGTCCCAGGTGTTTTGGGCAAAGAAGAGTCAGTAAAAGAAGAATCGTTTCAAAGAGGACTCTTGGAATATCCCCAATATACATTGCCCAGGGAATACAAAGGATGGCAGGTTCCCGAAATATTGCTTTCAGGAAATCACAAAAAAATTGCCGAGTGGAGAACGGAACAAGCTCTAAGAAAAACTAAGAAACGAAGACCAGATTTGCTTAAATAGCTTTTATATTATAGAATTAGTTGTTATTTGGTCTTTGAGAAGAGGTGGTTTGTATGAAAAATAAAGATAAAGTAATTATCGTTTTGCGAGCCATTATAGTGAAAGATGATAGAATCCTTTTAGTTAAACGCGATGAAAATGATCGATGGATGCCAGGCAGATGGGAGCTTCCCGGCGGCAAAGCTGATGAAGGTGAGAATTTAGAAGAGACTTTTGAGAGAGAAGTTTTAGAAGAAGTAGGTTTAAATATAGAAAACCCATCTTTTATTTTTTCTTTCATGAGAGATATGGAAGATGGCTCAGCTCAATACAAGGGCAAAAAATACAAAGTGTTGTATTATGAATGTATTCCCAAAACCCTTGATGTTAAACTTTCCCCTGAGCATGAAGAAATATTATGGGCAACTCAAAGAGATATAGCCGGATTATCACTTACTTTCGGGACCATCGATGCTATAAATAAATTTTTTAAATTACAAAAATAAAGCTGTATGGCTTTATTTTTTTGCTCGAATTTTCTAAAATAAATATGTAGTCCCGAAGCAAGTTCGGGATTGCGGCCTTTACAAGGAAATATTATGAATCAAAGACCTCGAAAAAAAATAACAAAGGAAATGACAATAAAAGAAGTTTTAGAGGTATGTCCAGAAGCCGCTGAAATTTTACATAAGTATCTGGGGCATTGCGTTACCTGTCCCAGCGCCCATTTGGAGACCTTGGCTTTAGGTGCCCATCTTCATGAGAAAGATGTGAAAGAAATAGTGGATGAATTAAATAAAGTTTGTTCGAAGATTAGTAAAAAGAGAAGATGAAGTTAAATAGAAAAGGTTTTGTATTACTTATAATTTTGCTAATTACTTTGGTTATTATGATAATTATGGTTGTTTTAGGGCTGAAGTATTACTGGCGGGATCAGCAAAATCAAACTCAAACAAAAAGTCCCAAGCAACAAGCCGAAGATCTTAAAAATCAGGTTGAAGAGACTGAAAGGAATAAACAAAAAATGATTAATGAAGGAACAAAATAGTTATAATAATTAAAAATTAAAAAGTAACCCGCCTTCACATAAAGTTTCGGACGGGTCTCGGCTTCGGCAATGAATATTATTCCGAAGCCTCGAGGAGGAACTATGCCAAAAG
Source organism: uncultured Candidatus Saccharibacteria bacterium (assembly GCA_964482765.1). Classification (GTDB taxonomy): domain Bacteria; phylum Patescibacteriota; class CPR2_A; order CG2-30-33-46; family CAYZYZ01; genus CAYZYZ01. The sequence goes on from CAYZYZ010000007.1 coordinate 11,983, forward strand.
TTGATAAAGAAAAATGTATAGGGTGCGGGTTGTGTACTACAATTTGCTCTGATTGTTTTGAATTAGGCGAAGATGGAAAATCTCAGGTAAAAGGTTCTTGTAAAGGCAGTGAAGATTGTATAAAAGAGGCAATTTCCAGTTGCCCAGTTCAGGCAATTAGCGAATAATTTTTTTAATAGGTGACAGTCACCAAAAAAGGTGGCAAAAAATTAGCTTTTTAAAGCCAGAAAAATGCCAAATTTTTGAGTTTGGCATAAAATTGTTAATTTTTGAAAATTAAAAAAGAAAGTTATATTTTAGAAGAATAAGAAAGAGGTGTCTAAAATTATACCAAAATTACTTTTTGTGGTTAAAAGTATCTTATTGAAGCCATTTTTTAACACCTCAGAAACAGTGACTGTCACCGGATTAAATTAATATGAAATTCAAACTAATATCAAAGTTCTCTCCGACTGGGGATCAGCCGCAGGCCATAGAAGAGCTAACGAAGAATATAAAAGAAGGAAAAAAGTTCCAAACTCTTTTAGGTGTTACTGGTTCCGGAAAAACTTACACTATGGCTAAGGTTGTTGAGAATATTCAAAAACCAACTCTGGTGATTTCCCATAACAAAACTTTAGCTGCCCAGCTCTGTTCAGAATTTAGGGAATTCTTCCCTCAAAATGCTGTCGGTTATTTTGTATCCTATTATGACTATTATCAGCCGGAAGCCTATATTCCATCTTCTGACACCTATATAGGTAAGGAGACTTCTTTGAACGAAGAAATAGACAAACTACGCCATCAGGCAACCGCCAACCTTTTGTCCCGGCAAGATGTTATAATTGTCGCCTCAGTTTCTTGTATTTACGGGTTGGGTTCGCCGGAGGATTATCAAAAAATCAGTCTTTATTTAAAGCGAGGCGAAAGGCATCTCTTAACCCACATCTTGAAGCAGTTGACCGAACTTCAGTATGAAAGAAATAACATCGATTTTAGAAGAGGCACCTTTAGAGTAAAGGGCGATGTTTTGGATATCTTTCCAAGTTATGACGATGAGGCAATCCGCCTTGAATTTTTTGGTGACGAGGTTGAAAAAATATCTAAAATTGATCCCTTAACTTCTAAAAAAATCGAAGAGAAAAACGAAATAAAAGTTTTTCCCGCCAAGCATTTTGTGACTCCGCTCGACCGCTTGAATTTAGCTCTTGCCCAAATAAAAGAGGAGCTGGAACTTCGGGTTAAGGAGTTGAAAAAACAAAGTAAGGATTTGGAAGCCCAGCGGCTGCATCAGAGAACCGAGTTCGATCTGGAGATGCTTAAGGAGACTGGTTACTGCTCGGGGATAGAGAACTACTCAAGATATCTTTCCGGAAGGAAAAAGGGCGAAGCCCCCTTCACCTTGGTGGATTATTTCTTGTACAACTCGCCGGATTTCCAGCTAATTATTGACGAGTCGCACATGACCGTTCCCCAGATCGGAGGGATGTATCATGGGGACCAAGCCCGAAAGCAGACATTGGTTGATTATGGTTTCCGTCTTCCTTCAGCTTTGGACAACCGGCCTCTAAAATTTAAAGAGTTTGAGGAACGGATAAATCAAGTGACTTTTGTTTCCGCTACCCCTGGTCCCTATGAACTGGAAAAAAGCACCAAAAAATTTAAAGATTATTCCCAGATTTATAAAGCCCATAAAAAAGGCAAAGATATTTCCGGAGTTATCGAACAGGTTATCCGCCCTACGGGAATTTTGGATCCAGGGGTTGAAGTAAGGCCTTTGGGAAATCAGATCGATGATACGATTTCCGAAATTCAAAAAGCCACCGCTCGTGGTCAGCGGGTTTTGGTGACTACCTTAACCAAGAGAATGGCGGAAGACCTCTCTGATTATTTAACCGAGCTGGGAATAAAGATTCACTATCTTCACTCAGAAATCGAGACTTTAAAGCGCTTGGATATTTTGAAGGATTTGCGCAGCGGAGTTTATGATGTGGTGGTCGGCATAAATCTTTTGCGGGAGGGGTTGGATTTGCCGGAGGTTACCCGAGTTTTGATTTTAGATGGAGATAATGAAGGATTTTTGCGTTCCGCAACCTCGCTGATTCAAACCATCGGTCGGGGGGCTAGAAACATAGAAAGCAAAGCTATAATTTATGCAGAGCGAGAAACTCAATCTATAAAACAGACAATTTTTGAGACAAAAAGAAGAAGAAAAATCCAGGAGGATTACAACAATAAGCACAACATAACTCCTAAAACTATCAAAAAAGCCATCCGTGAACATTTCGCCGAGATAAAAAAAGAGGAAGCCAAACCTTTGAAGCTTTCCGATATCCCCAAGGATGAGATTTCTCATGTGTTGGAGAAGCTGGAGGAAGAGATGAATCTTTATGCTGACGCTTTGGAGTTTGAAAAAGCCGCCAAGGTGCGGGACCAGATTAAAACACTAAAAGAAGAGCTACAAAAAATCCGCCTTCGTTAATGGGCGGATTAGTATGTAAAATTTCTAATTTCTAATGTCTAATTTTTAATCAATATCCAATTCTTTAATGTCTAAATATTTATTTGGTCATTTTGTCATTGGGATTTGATTAGTAATTAGGAATTAGTAATTATATTTTAAATTTAGGCTGCTGTTAAAAGAAAAGTGGCTATCATAAAAATTAGGACAATAAAAAAAACGAGAATCAGCTTTACTCTTCCTTTATTAAAT
>CAYZYZ010000007.1:14774-24418 GCA_964482765.1 uncultured Candidatus Saccharibacteria bacterium
AATCAATACTTTGACAGTTGATAACTTTATTTCCATTTGATAATATTTACGCATTGGGTCGTTAGCTCCGGCCCATCGGCCCAAGGGCCTCAGGCCCGTAGGGCCAGGGGCTCAGTTGGTTACTTCTAATAAACTATGCATTATACTTATATTGTTCAAAGCGCAAGAGACAATAAATTTTATATAGGTCAAACAAATAATCTTAAACAAAGATTAAAGGAGCATAATTCAGGATTAGTAAGAACAACCAAAAACAGAAAACCATTAAAATTAGTTTATTACGAAACATATAATACAAGAAAAGAAGCTGTAGATAGAGAAAAATACTTTAAAACACATAAAGGTTGGAATGAACGCAAAAAGTTATTAAAATTATAATTGTGGGTCGTTAGCTCAGTTGGTAGAGCACCGGCCTTTTAAGCCGGGTGTCCTGGGTTCGAGCCCCAGACGACCCACCAATAAAAATTTAAAATAGCCTTCGGGCTATTTTTTAGTGCCGTTTTTTATTATAATTTTAATAGATAAACGGAATTTATATGCCTTGGTTTGTTTTTGGATTTATCTCCACTTTTTTTATAGGAATACACTTAGTTGCCTCTAAGAAAGTCCTGATTTTCGAAAAGCCTTTAGAGTTTCTTACGGTTTTGGCAACTGCCCAGTTTTTTATTCTTTTTCCTATAATTCCCCTTGTGAAGATGCCCGGCTTGGAAGCCCTTTTTTTGATTATCTTTCAGAGCATCATTTTAACAGTCGGGCTTATTCTGCAACTTTCGGTTTTAAAAAAACTGCCTATCTCCACTGTTGCTCCTTTGAATAATTTAATGCCTCTGTTTCTATTCTCTTATGCTTTTTTCATATTAGACGAAGCCTTAACAGACGACAAACTTTTAGGATTGGTTATTTTGGTGATCGGAGCATATCTAGTAGAATTTTCTATAAAGGATGTTTTTACTCCCTTAAAAAAGATGTTCACTTCAAAGCTAGAGCAGTCTTTGATAATTTCCATAATGATTTTGGCGGCCGTTGCCATGATGGATAAACTTATATTAAGTTACGGCGTCTCTGTTTTAAGCCTTCTTTTCTTTAGCCAATTATTTTTGGCAATAACAACTTTCACAGCTCTTTTTATGCAGGAAAAAACTAAAGGCATAAAAAGAGCTTACTCAACAAAAGGAATATGGGTTTTGTTTGTGGCTCTTCTGAAGAATTTAGGAAACTTGGCTTACTTCCAGGCAGTGTCTTTAACCTTTGTTTCACTGGTTTTGCCTTTAAGGCAGCTCTCCAATTTTGTAGCCGCAGTTATAGGCGGGGGAATTTTCAAAGAAAAACACCTTCTTTTGAAATCCATCGCCTGCTTAGTTATGATTTTGGGAGTCATTTTGCTAATAAGATGAAAAGAATTTTCTTTAATATTTTCTTTAATATTTTCATAATTGCAGTTTTTGTTCCTCAGACGACTTCCGCCTCTGTAGAGCAGATTCCTTATGCATTTAAAGCTTTTAATTTGGTTTATTCCAACGCAGTTCCAGTAATCAAAAATCTCAAAGATGTAAAGAGAGGGACTTATCTTCCCGGCGTTCATGATTCAAAAATTTTAAGCTTTCAAGTTCTGTCCACCAATGCCAACGCTCAGGTTAAGAAGAAACTCGAGGAAGAAAAAAGAAAGAGACTAGAACAACAGATGCGATTAGGGGGCGCCGAGGCGGCTTTTGACGGAAAATACATAGATATAGATTTGCGAACCCAGACGCTTACTGCTTTTCAAGACAGAACGCCAGTTTACAGGTTCAAAATATCTTCTGGAAAGTGGTCTATGCCGACCCCGACTGGTTCTTTTTCTATAATAAACAAAACATCTAGAGCGTACTCTTCTAAATACAATCTCTATATGCCTTGGTGGATGGCTTTTACTGGAGCCGGGCACGGGATGCACGAACTGCCAGAATGGCCCAGCGGCGCCAAAGAAGGCGCCGGGCACTTAGGAATTCCGGTTTCTCACGGTTGTGTGCGGCTCGGCGTTGGTCCAGCTAAGACTCTTTATGATTGGACAAGTATTGGCGACCGGGTTTATGTTCATAAATAGAATTTTTTAGTCAAATTATAGCTTAATCCTCTTTTAATTTGGAGCGATTTTTAGTATAATTTAAGGGTAGATACTTTATTTTTTAATTTAGGTAGAGAGAAAAATGGCAAAGCAAAACAAAGGTGTAAATGAATACAAAGCCTCGAGCATTCAGGTTTTAACCGGCTTAGAGCCGGTAAGAAAAAGACCGGGAATGTACATTGGCTCAACAGGTCCTTCAGGACTTCACCACTTAGTTTGGGAGGTTATTGATAATGCTGTTGATGAGGCAATGGCAGGATTTGCTGACAATATCTGTATTGAAATTTTGGAAGATAACAAAGTAAGAGTTTCCGACAATGGAAGAGGAATCCCGGTAGAAAGACATCCTCAAACCAAAAAATCAACACTAGAAACAGTTATGACGATGCTGCATGCAGGAGGTAAGTTTGGCGGAGGCGGCTACAAGGTATCCGGGGGACTCCACGGAGTTGGAGTTTCGGCTGTTAACGCTCTGTCAATTTGGACTGAAGCCAAGATCTTGAGGGACGGGAAGGTTTATACTCAAGAGTACAAAAGGGGTAAACCTCAAGGCGCAGTAAAACCAGTCGGTAAATCTAAAGACACCGGAACCATAATCACTTTCCAGCCGGACCCCGAAGTTTTTGAAACAACCACTTTTAATTTAGACACCATTTTGGATTATGCTCGTCAGCAGGCATATCTGACCAAAGGAATTACTGTCAAAGTTATTGATAGAAGAAACGGCTTAAGTTACGCTTTCCACTTTGAAGGAGGAATTCAGTCATACATAAAGCATTTGAACAAGAACAAAACTCCCGTAAATGAGACTTTTTATACCGAAAAAGAAGCTCGAGGAGTAACTACCGAGATTTCTCTTCAATACACTGGCAGCTTTAAGGAGAATATTTACACTTATGCCAATAACATCCACACCATCGAAGGCGGGATGCACCTCACTGGTTTTAGATCTTCCCTAACGAGAGTCTTGAATGATTATGCCAAAAAATTTGGTTTCCTAAAGAGCGGGGAGCCAACTATTCAAGGAGAGGATACTAGAGAGGGTTTAATGGCAGTTGTTTCCGTTAAGCTAAAGAGTCCGCAATTTGAAGGACAGACCAAAGCCAAGCTGGGAAACCCTGAGGTTCGAACCGTAGTCGAATCGGTTATGGGCGAGCGATTTTCTGCTTATCTTGAAGAGCATCCGGAGGACGCCAAGAGAATTATGGAGAAGGTATTTCTGGCAGCTAGAGCAAGGATTGCCGCCAGGACTGCTCGGGAAAATGTTATAAAACGAGGAATTTTGGAAGGGTTGACTCTTCCAGGAAAACTGGCTGACTGCTCAGAGAAAGATCCTGAGCGAGTCGAGCTTTTTATCGTTGAGGGAGATTCTGCCGGCGGTTGTTTTTCTGGCGATACCAAAGTAGCGCTAACTGACGGTAGAAATATAAGTTTTAAAGAAATAATTAAGGAATATAAAAAAGGCAAAAATAATTATTGCTACACCATTAAAAATGATGGAGGTGTTGGTATTACCAAAATTAAAAACCCAAGAAAGACTGAATCTAATGTTAAGGTAATAAAGGTAGTTTTGGATAATGGTGAAGAAATAGTTTGTACCCCTGATCACAAATTTATGCTAAGAAATAGTGATTATAAAGAGGTTAAAGATTTAAAAATAAGTGATTCTTTAATGCCGCTTTACAGAACTTATTCAAAAATTGGCGGAAGGATAACAATAGAAGGGTATGAAACTATATGCGATAGATTTTTTAAAGGAAACGAAGAAAAGCTAAAAGAAGCTGTTTTGAACTATAACCACAAAGTTAAAAAAATTATTCATTTAAGAAAAAAAATAGGTGTTTACGATTTAGAAGTTAAAGATACTCATAATTTTGCTTTAGCTTCAGGTGTTTTTGTTCATAATAGCGCAAAACAGGGTAGGGACAGAATATTTCAGGCAATACTACCTCTTAGGGGAAAGATTTTAAATATCGAGAAAGCCCGTCTGGACAAAATGCTTGCTTCTAACGAGATAAAAGCTTTAATCATAGCTTTAGGCACTGCTATCGGTGACCAGATGGATATTAACAAACTGCGCTACGGCAGAATAATTATTATGACAGATGCTGATGTTGATGGTGCTCACATAAGAACCCTTCTTTTAACACTTTTTTATAGGCACTTTGAAGAGATAATTTCCGGCGGTCACCTGTACATAGCCTCACCCCCTCTTTATAAAATCCAGAGAGGAAAAGAGGCTCACTATGCTTACACAGAGGCAGACAAGAACGAATTGCTAGAAGAAATGGGAATAGATACTAGCAATTCTGCAGATCTTGCTGATCTAGACGCGGATCAAGCGGATGAATCTGCGAAAGTTGAGGAAGTCGAGGAGAATGAATCAGCAGAATCCGCGAATAAATCAGCGTCAATCAGCGGTTCACGAAAAGTGAATGTGCAGCGGTACAAAGGTTTGGGAGAGATGAATCCAGAGCAGTTGTGGGAGACGACGATGAATCCCGAAAACCGGGTATTGTATCAGGTGACAATTGAGGATGCCGAGAAGGCAGATGAGATTTTTAGTGTTTTGATGGGTGGAGATGTTTTGCCAAGAAAGAGATTTATCCAGTCGCATGCTAAAAACGTCAAGAATCTGGATATATAATCACTAATGAAGTACGAATTATAAAACGAATTTTCACGAATAAGAACGGGCGTCGCGTCGAACGCGACGCCCGTTCTTTATATTTTTCTTTTACTTATATTTTTTAATGTAGAAAAATAAAAAAAAGGACACTGAGTGTCCTTATAGTTAGATGTATGTATTATTTTTTAATAATTTTTTAGATATTATTCTACATTTTCCCACTTTCCGCAGCGGCTGCCCCAATATGCTAAGACCTCTTTTTCAACCGCAATTTTAGTAATCTCGCAGTTGTTAGAACATCCACCGCAGTTGAAGCTAGAGGTTTTATAGTCTAGTTCCGCTGCTTCAAATCCTTTGAAGCTGGTTTTTCTGCCATCCTGGACTTCATCTTTAGCAAGAAGAGCCGCGCCGATAGCACCCATCACTGCGAAATATTCGGGGATAACGATCTCGGCTTTCAAAGCGTCCTCGAAAGCCCTCTTTATTCCGGCGTTGGCGGCCACTCCTCCCTGAAAGACGACGAGGGGAAGGATTTTCTTTCCCTTAGCCAGATTGTTGAGATAGTTTCTCACCAGTGCTTCACAGAGGCCAAAAATGATGTCTTCTGTCTGATATCCAACTTGCTGCTTGTGAATCATATCGGATTCGGCAAAGACGGTGCAGCGACCAGCGATCTGGGCACCCTTTTTAGACTTTAGCGCATAGTCGCCGAACTGCTCGATAGGAATGCTTAGACGCTCTGCCTGGTGGTCCAAAAAAGAGCCAGTTCCGGCAGCGCAGACACTATTCATGGCAAAGTCGATCACGATGCCTTTTTGAAGAATGATGAGCTTGGAATCCTGGCCGCCGATTTCTAAAACAGTGCTCACACCAGGAAAAAAGTGAAGAGCACCAACTGCATGAGCTGTGATCTCATTCTTGACAATATCGGCACCCACAATGACGCCACTTAAGTATCTGGCGCTTCCTGTAGTTCCGGCCCCTTTGATCTCCACTGGCTCTTTTAAAGATTTTTCTAGTTCTTTCAAGCCCTCCTGAACAGCTTTTATTGGCTGACCCATAGTGCGGCGGTAAATCGGTGAGATAACTTTGCCATCTTCATCGACAATCGCAAAATTCGTACTTACTGAGCCAACATCCACTCCTAGGTAACCTTGCATTTTTCTCTCACCTCTTTTTTCTTTCGAACTAAATCAAGAAAAGCTTCTAATCTTGTCTCAACCCCAGCTTTGCCTGTCTGCTCATCAATTGTTATGTGATAAATAGGGATGTTCCGCTCCTGTGATATTTTGGGAAGAACACATTTGGCAATTGTATCAGGCATGCAGAAAGCGGGAAAGAAATGAAGTACCCCGTCGAAACCTAACTTAGCATAATGCTTGGTATGGGAGATATCCTGAACGCTTTCTCCGCCGGCAAAATCTAACTCAGGTTTAGCCATTTCAAGACACTGGGCTTTATTTAAACCGCAAACCGGATCTTTTCGATTAGGATTAAGCCAGTCAGTAATATAAACACCCCGCGCTACTAATGCGCCATTCCGGCTTAGCCAGTTTTCGATATCGAAGTTAAAAAATGGTTCAAGGAGGATAAAGAATTCTCCTATAAGCCCAATCTTTAATACCGGTTTATTAAGATCTTTTGGCACTTCGGCAATCAACTTGAAAGCTTCTTCTTTCCTTTCTTTTATTTTTTCGCAAGGCGTTTCTTTTAGTAACTGTTTTGCTTTCTCCCATGCTTTATTAGTAGAGCCCCTTTTTGTTTCATAACAGCGCACTTTTAAAACTTCTCTTTCCAGTTCATCAAAGGCTACTGCCTTTGGCCAAGTTCTAAGGATAGCTCTTATTAATTGATAACGGTTAAGACCAGTGAGCTTTTTTATCGGTTTAAAGAACTGCCATAATCCGGTTACTTTCTTTAGCCAACCTGTTCCTATTCCCAAAGCAGAGGGTGGTTCCAGAACGACTATTTCCACTTTGTACCCTTCACGTTTAAGGATAATGTCTTGAACTAGAGCATAGTATCCGAATCTACAAGGACCCCTACCGCCAAACATAATGAATTTTTTAACACCTTTGCTTATCATTTCTATAAAATTACCGATGGTTGCTTTAAGCGGCAGACAGGCCCATTCGGGCGATACAGCGATTCCGTCCCTTAAGCTTTTTTCTGAATAGGGAGCAGGAGGGACAAAGTTATCCTTAAGCCCCCATTCTTCAATTAATGTATAAGTCAGATATACCAGATTTCCCATTGGAGGATGGGTGAATTTCATTGATTCATCACCTGCTTTCGTTTTTTGAGCATAAGCATATCAGTAAAGGCTTCGATTCTGGTATTTTGGCCCACCGGGCTGCTGTGTTCATCAATAACAATAGTCATTATGGGAATTGATGGGTTTTCCAACTGTCCTATTTCATACTCAATAATGGCTTTAATGAACGAATCAGGGCCGCAAGGGAAAGCAATAACGTAAATCAATCCATCTACCAGTCTATTTCTAGCCCAATAGAGACCTGCACCAAGAATTTCTTTCTCAAGAGACCAGAACAACTTTTTCCCCAGACTTTTAGTTTGTTTTTTTATATCTTTATGACTTACCATCTCCGGAATCTTTACCCCGATGTTTTGCTTACGAAGCTCTCTAATTATATCCATGCTTGGATAGCGGTCTAAGATATTGTAACTATGAGCCACCAAGCCGATGATTAGCTTAGGATTACTACTTGGCATAAGATTCAGATTCCCAATTTTACCTTGTCTTAAATCTTTTTGATATTTTCTGAGTGCCATTACCCCTTCAAAATAAGCTTTAGCGATTTTTAAATTACTTTTAGTGAAATTTTTTCCGAAATCAAAAATTGACCCAAGATATTTTCTTTTTCCTTCATACTGGTCAATTATTAGCTCAAGAATTTCTGGCAAGTCTTCTATATCTGCGCTTCTTACTAAATCTGGTAACCCTAAAAGCTTGGGGCAGGTGTAAGAGTTCTTTTCAATGCTTATGATTCTTGGGACCAGAATACTATCAACTTTTTTCTTTTTAAGGTTAACAAGGTGGCCATAGAAGATTTTCAATGGTAGACAAAAATCTCCTTCGGCTATCTCAACTGACTTTTCCATTATTTCTCTGTCTGTGTCAGAAGAAGTTATTACCTCTTGTCCCAGCTCTTCAAGGAAAGCTTTGGCAAAGGGAAAGTATTTATAGAAAATCAATGCTTTCGGTATTCCTATTCTCATTTTTATCACCTCTTTTTATTTAAGATTTCAAAGAACAATACTTCGTTTGATTATAGTATTTTTTTTCACTCTTATTGTCAAATTGGCCTTAAATCCTGATGCTTGTTATAATTAAAATAATCATCTTTAAATATTAGATTGGAGGCATAATGGTTAATCAACAATTGATTGATTACATTAAGCAACGAATTCAACAAGGGATTGATAGAGAAGAAATAAAGAAAACCTTGCTGTCGGTAGGTTGGCAGGAGTCGGATGTAGAAGAAGGTTTTAATTTAGCTTTAGATGGTCCAACTAGTAGACCGATGAATATTCCCTCAATGCCCAGTTTTTCATCTTCGCCAGAAGTAACACAAACTATTTCTGTTTTTCCCGGAGCACTTAGTTTATTAAAAGAAGCTTGGAGAATTTACAGATCAAGAGTGAGAACTTTTTTAGGAATACTTTTAATCCCCCTTCTTGTCGGATTACCGGCTTTTATTCCAATTATTTATATTCTAATTAATCCGAATGCAAGCTCCTCTTTATCCCTATTAGGAATTTCTTTGTTTTTTACTCTTTTAGGAGGAGTGGTTTCTATAATAAGTCTAATAGCCTTGACTTATGCTATCAAAGATAGAGAAGAGAATATTGGAGTTGGAGAAGCTTATCGTAGAATAGGACTGAGTAAATTTTTTTCTTATTTATGGATATCTATACTAATGACTTTAATTACGCTTGGCGGGTTCGTACTTCTAATCATTCCTGGAATAATTTTTTGGGTATGGTTTAGCTTGGCACTGTTTGTTTTTATTGCAGAAGATGTGAAAGGGATGGATGCTCTTTTTAAGAGCAGAGAATATGTTAAAGGAAGATGGCTGGGAGTGTTCTGGAGAATCCTTTTTATTAGCTTGGTCTCGTTTTTTATTCTCTTTGTTTTTAATCTGACTTTAAATTTGATTTCAAGTTTTTCTGGAAAAGGAATTGGCGATATTTTGCAGAACTTTATTTCATTTTTTATAACCCCCTTGGTAATGACTTATTTATTTCTAATCTATAGCAACTTAAAGCAGTTGAAAAAAAGAGAAGTTTTAACCGCTCCAACTCGTGCCAAGAAAGTAGGCTTTTGTATAATAGGCATTTTAGGACCTTTGTTTTTAATGGGAATCCTTATTTCGATGGTTATGATTCTTTCATTGGGTGGCGCTCGTGTGAAAGCCAGAGATGCAAGGAGGAAAGGAGATCTTAGGATGTTACAAATGGCACTCGAAATGTATGCAGATGATCATGATGGAAAATATCCGGCCAATACAAATGAACTAGTTCCTAATTATATGATCAAGATTCCTACAGATCCTAGAGCAGGAGCTTCTTATCCTTATGAATTTTCAAAAACAAAAACCGAGTATGAATTGAATGCTACTTTAGATAATCCTAATGATCCTGGTGACAACAACGACGGTGGTAATAATGCGGCTGTTTATGAAGTTGGAACTGATCCAGGTTTGGATTTAATATAAAAATTTTTTAAAAGTTATTTTTTCTTTTTTATAACAGCGTATTTTAAGCATTAAAATTGTTTCATAGCCTTGTTTTTGGGCAATTTTTTTTATATAATTTACTTATAAGTTAGGGAGAAAATATGGCGAAAAATGCTACTGATATTACTATAAAAACAGACAATATTTATTG
>CAYZYZ010000008.1:0-23223 GCA_964482765.1 uncultured Candidatus Saccharibacteria bacterium
GATGTTTTAGGTAATGATTTATCTGTTATTGGTTCGGGTCCCACATATCCAGACGGATCAACCTTCAGAGATTGTTTGAAAATTTTTAATAAATATCACCTTAAGAAAAAAGTGCCGAAAATTTACAAATATTTTTTGAAAAATTTAAAATCTAAAAAAAACGAAACCCTAAAACCTGGCGATAAAGCCTTAAAAAAAGTTTCAAACTTTATAATTGCGGATTTAGATTTGGCTTTAAGGGAAGCAAAGGAAGAAGCAGAAAATTTAGGCTATAGATCTAGTATTATAAAAAGAAAGATTACCGGCATTGCATCCAAAGAGGGTGAAAAGTTGGCGAAAAATCTAAAGAAAATTAATAATAAATCATGCATTGTTAGTGGAGGCGAAACTACAGTTATATTAACAGGTAATGGTAAAGGAGGCAGGAATCTAGAATTAACCATTGGTTTTCTACTAAAAACCACTGTCGAGGGACAGACCTTCGACAGCATGAAAGGGATTAAATTTTTGTCAGCTGGAACTGATGGTGATGATGGTACTAGCGGAGTTGCCGGGGCATTAGTTAGTGATAAAGAATTAAAAAAAGCTCACAATTTAAATCTGGATTTTGACCAGTTTTTGCGCGATAATAATTCCTTGGAGTTTTTCAAAAAAATCGACGGAATTTTAAAATTTCCTCAAACCACAAATGTAGGGGATATCCAGATATTATTAAAGAAGTAACATTCAGGGGTTGGCTAATTGCCCGCCTCGACTCGTTAGGTGCGAGCCGACGTGAGACGGACGGGACGACGGATAAGATTTATCCCGCACAAAGCTCCGAGGTCGTCTAATTTGGTAGGACAATGGATTCTGGCTCCATTAATCTAGGTTCGAGTCCTAGCCTCGGAGCTTTGTGCGGGAGTCCAGGGTTCTGAGCCCAAGGCTTATCCGCCTCTGGCGGAGAATCCTGCCCTCCCAGCCAATTAGTGAATGGAGTTTATGTTAAAACAAATTAAACTCAAATATCATAAAGGGAAAACTCCCAAAGATCCAAACGCCAAGTGCTATATTTGTAAAAAAAGAAATATAGCGGTGGGCTCTATGTATAAGGAGGAAAATGGTAGATTGCGATTTTTTTGTGAGAGTTGTACTATAGATATATATCAAGAAGATCACGGATTTAAACTTCGCAAAGAAGCAGCTGCAAGAAGGCGAAGAATGTTTGATGTTCCTTATTTTTTCTCAGAGACGGTATTAGATAAGTATATGATTGAAAATGGAATCAGGGATTATAAGTTAATACCGAAAGAGGATTTTGAGTTTTTGATACAAGGGGCCAATGATCTTTATAACAGACATTTTAGCAAAGAAGATAAAGAAAGACTTGAAGTGATGGATCAAGGAGACATTGAAAGTGTTTTTAAAGAATTATTAGCAAAAATGGATAGATACAAATAAGACAACATTCTCACATTCTGCAGAATGTGAGAATGTTGTTAAATAAGATTAGATGATTAATGACTTTTGAAAGAAAAAATTTAGGACAATTAGGCGAAGATGAGGCCGAGCAAAAACTTATAGAACTAGGTTATAAGATAAAAGAGCGAAACTACAGAAATATAATTGGCGAGATAGATATAATAGCTCAAGATAAGGATATTTTGTGTTTTGTAGAAGTGAAGACAAAATCTGGAAGTGGTTATGGGTCGCCGGAAGAAATGGTAGATCAAAGAAAACAACGAAAAATTATAAAAACAGCCCAACTCTATATATCAGAAAATAAATTAGAAGATATCAATTGGCGCATAGATGTGGTAGCGGTTGATAAAGAAAATGAAGAACTTAGAGTCATAAAAAACGCAGTTGAAGGTCAAAAAAAGTTAGGGATATAAAAAATAATTTTAAGGAAATATATTGATAAATGAACAATAGAGAAATATCTGTTGGTGATATTCACGGATGTTTTAAAGAATTAAAAAGCCTTCTTAAAACCATAGGGCCAATTAAGTCCGATGATAAGTTGATTTTTATCGGTGACTACATTGACCGCGGGTCAGCTTCTTATGAAGTTTTCTGCTATATTAAAAAATTCAAAGAAAAATATGGCAAAAAAATAATTCTTCTTAGAGGAAATCATGAAGATATGATGTTTGATTATTTTGGCCTGCCGGCTAGTCAAAGGTATGATGAGGGAATATGGCTTGACCTTAATGGAGGAGGGGCGACATTGAAATCATTTCAATCTTGCAAAGAAGATATTGAAAAAGCCGCTAATTGGTTGGCTAAAAATACCCAGCTTATTTTTGAAACCAATAAAGCCGTTTATGTTCATGCTGGATTATATATAGGAGAAAAAACTCCGATACCTGAGATGCTCTGGATGCGAGATGAGCTCTTTCTTCAAGGAAAACAACCAAAGCTTCTGATTATAGGGCATAGCCCTGTTGAGGCTCCACTATTTTTAAAAGATTTCAATATAGTTAATATTGATAATGGGTGTGTCTATGGACAAGGCCCCCTTTTAGGTTATGATGTTATAAACAAGATTATCTATTCTTCGGATGGTAAAATAAAACCTTTCAAGATTTAAACTGCCATTAATTGGTGGTTTTTTTATATAATAAATCCAGTACCAACCTTAAAAAACAATTAGGAAATTAAAATTTTGTTTTATTTTGTTTTCTATTAAGTTATACTTTTTATATAAAAATTTTTAATATAGGAAAGTGATAAATGAAGAAAGTAGTTGGGATTATTCTTGCCGCCGGGAAAGGCACAAGATTAAATGACGGGCTTCCTTCAGACGTCCCTAAGGTTTTGCATCTTTTAGGAGACAAGCCATTAATTTTTTATTGCATAAAAGCTCTAAGAGAAGCAGGGATAGAAGATATTATTGTAGTGGTGGGATACAAAGGGTATTTAGTTAAAGAGGCAGCAGGGGGGGATGTAAAGTATGTAGTTCAAGAAAAGCAATTAGGCACAGCCGATGCCGTTTATGCAGCCCGTGATTTGGTTTCGGATAAGGCGGATAGAGTAGTTGTTTTAAATGGTGATAATCCATTATTTTCTAAAGAGACAATAGCTGATTTAATAAGACAGTGTGTTGACAGAAACGCTACCATTTCACTCGTCACCATTGATGCAGATGATCCAAAAGGATACGGTAGAATAATCAAAGATAAAGAGGGTCATGTATTAAAAATTGTTGAAGATAAAGAAGCTGAGCCAAAAGAAAAAGCCATTAAAGAGATTAACGCTGGCTGTTACTGCTTCGAGAATGACTGGCTGTGGAAAAATATAAAAAAGGTTAAACTAAATAGCCAGGGAGAATATTACCTTACGGATTTAATAGGGATAGCGGTTGGAGAAGGTGAAAAAGTTGTGGCTTTGAAGATATTAAACTATAGGGAAGCAATAGGAATAAATACGCCGGAGCAGCTTGAAGAAGCAAGAAGAGCTCTGCCTTATCTAAAACTATGAAACAGTTCAAGGATTTAGCAGTTGTTTTAAAGAGAAAAAACTTTGGTGAGGCTGATAATTTGATAACAGTGTTCTCCAAAAACCATGGCAAGTTAGAGATACTAGCTAAAGGCTCGAAGAAAATAAAGAGTAAATTTATGGGACACCTGGAGCCTTTTTCCTTGGTGAAAATTTCTGTTGTTTTGGGAAGGTCTTTTGGGATACTGACCTCAGTCCAATTAGAGAAAAGTTTTCTGTATCTGAAAGAGGATTTGAATAAGTTATCTTTGGTAAATCTTATATCAGAAATAACTGATTCTGTAACTTTAGAGGGGGCTTCCAATTTCAAAGTATTTGATTTAATTTTGAAAACACTCTCTTCGAATACTTGGAAGAGTAAACCACGATTGGTTTCTTTGTTTTTTCTTATTAAATTGCTCGAATTCCTAGGATATGCTCCTCACCTCGACTGCTGTGTTAAATGCCGAAACGAAAACTCGAAACTGAACTATTTTAGCTATTATTGGGGAGGGGTTTTATGCAAGGATTGTAAAGATTCGTACCCTTTAGAAAAGATAGACAGAGAAACACTAAGTATCTTTAGAAAATTACAAAGTACGAAAGCTTTTGATATTGATAAAATTGAAGAGGATTTTAACTCAGATTCTAATGATAAGAAGGCTTTATATTTCATTTCAAATTTCTTCAGCTTCATTAATGACAAAAAGCCTAATTCATTAAAATTTGTAGAGAAATTAAGCGAATGAAAAAAATTATCAAAAAATACAGCAATTTAATCGAAGAAAGCAGGTGGTGGGTCAAACTAAGCTTTTTTATTTTTCTAGCCGCCATATTTTCAGGAATTGTTACTTTCTTTTTTCGCGACCTTCCATTTTTGTCGGTTATTCTAAATTCTCTTTCTAAGATTTCTGAGCTTGCCAAAGAAGCTAAAGCTCAAGATGCTTTTGGCAGATTTCTTATAATCTACAAAAATAACATTCTTTCAATGATTATGATTCTTTATGGAGGAATCATATTAGGAATATTTACGGTAATAGGTCTATTTACAAATGGGATGCTTCTAGGTTTCTTTTCTTTTCTTTTACTATTTGCCAATCTCCCATTTTTTTCTAAAGCAGTTCTTCTTCTTTTGGTAGTGCCCCATGGGATTTTAGAGCTTTCTCTACTTGTGATTGCTTCGGCTTGGGGAATAAAATTGGGAACCGAGCATCTTCTTCCTAAATCAAAAGGCAAAAGAATTTCTATATTTTTAAACAACCTAAGGAACTCTTTTTTTGTTCTTCTTTTTTTGGCAATCGGGCTTTCTATAGCAGCTGCTATAGAAGTTTTGGATATGAAGATAGCCGAAATTCTGGTAAGATAGAGATAATGGGGAAATCAAGAAAAATAGAGATTTCGGTTGGAGAAGATGATTTGAGCTGGAACCTAAAGAACTACCAGGATCATGGTAAGGAGCCGCCCGGGAGGATTAAGAATCATCCTTTAAAAACCGAAGGCGAGTTGATGAGCGAAGAAGAAATCAAGGATTGGTTTCTAGAATCTTTGAGCGTTTTGAAGGTTTTGAAAGAAGATGATAACAAGGTATTTTTGAAAGTTCACAAAGGATTTATCTTAGATCTGGAATATCTTTTTAGTTTAGATAAAATTAGGGAAGAGGTGTTAGATTTTGTCCATAATATAAAAAATTTCGATTTTTAAAACGCTAATTACATCACTAATTTAAATCGCAAATGCTCACAAATAAAATATTGGAAGAATTAGCAGTTTATATTCGTGAGAATTAGTGATTTGCATTCGCGAAAGGATTCGTGATTTATGAAAGTAACAATGGGGAAAATTGTATCTTTAGCCAAACGTAGAGGATTTATCTTTCCGTCATCGGAGATTTATGGCGGGATTTCTGGAGTTTGGGATTATGGACCAGTCGGCGTTCTATTCAAGAATAATATAAAGAACGAGTGGCTCAAATCAATGGTGCAAGAGAGGGAGGATATCATCGGTTTAGACTCCGCCATTTTGATGAATCCAAAAGTCTGGGATGCTTCAGGGCATACCGAAGCTTTTGCCGATCCATTGGTTGAGTGCAAAAAATGTCACAAGAGATACCGAGCCGATCAGCTAGTTGAGAGTTTGAGAAAAGAAGAAGAGGGAGTTACCACTCGGAAAGATTTGGAAAAATTAAAAAAGGCGCTTAAGGGAGTTGAATGTCCGGAATGCGGCGGACCGATGACAGAACCAAGAATGTTCAATCTTTTAGTCCCTGCTTATTTGGGAGTTTTGGAGGACAACAAAAAACCGGTGTGGCTTCGAGGAGAAACCTGTCAGGGAATATATGTAAACTATGATTCAGCTAGGGTATCGACGCGGAAGAAAATTCCTTTTGGCATTGCCCAAATCGGAAAGGTTTTTAGGAACGAAATCACCCCGGGTAATTTCATTTTTCGCTCTATAGAGTTTGAACAGATGGAGATGCAGTATTTTGTAAATCCTAAAGAAGCGGACAAGTGGTTCAAGTATTGGAAGCCTCAAAGACTCCAGTGGTATCAAAACCTCGGAATAAAAAAAGAAAATTTAAGACTTCGTCAGCACGCCAAGGATGAACGAGCTCACTATGCCAAAGATGCTTATGATGTAGAGTATAAATATCCTTTTTCCGCCAAAGGCGGATCCGCCTCTGGCGGAAGCTGGAAAGAACTAGAAGGTGTTCACAATAGGGGAGATTGGGATCTCTCGCGCCATTCAAAATACTCCGGTCGAGACCTGTCATATTTTGATCAGGATACTGGTGAAAATTTTACGCCTTTCATAATCGAAACTTCTGCCGGCGCTGACAGAGCCGCCTTAGTATTTCTCTTAGATGCCTATCATGAAGAAGAGGTTAAAGGAGAGACTAGAGTCGTTTTGAGGTTGAACAAAAAAATTGCACCTATAAAAGTTGCTATTCTGCCTTTGTCAAAACACAAAGACCTTTCGCCGAAAGCTAGAGAAGTTTTTGAGGCGCTGAAAGATAAATTTATGTGCGAGTATGACGAAACTCAGTCAATAGGCAAACGGTACCGAAGACAGGACGAGATTGGAACCCCTTATGCGGTAACAGTAGATTTCGAAACCCTAAAAGACCAAGCAGTGACGGTCCGCGACCGCGACACCATGAAACAAGACCGCATCAAAATAAAAGACCTTGATTCGTATTTATGCGATAAGCTAGAATAGCCACTAGGCTTGAAAGAAGTAAGAGCAATATGGAAATAAAAATAATTAAAAATCCTGTCATATTGGGAGATTTAAAGAACATAGCCGAAAAACAGTTTGGTGATTTAGTAAAGGCAGTTGTTGATGTTGAAAAGGGCGTTATGGCGATCGGTGGAGATTTACATGCCGATGAAGAAGCTATACTTTTAGAAAAGGGATCTAAACAGGAACATCTTTGGGGAATTAATCTTTATTCAGAGAAACAAGAAGAAGATTGGATAGAATTTGATTCAATGATAAATATCAGGCCTTCGTTAAATAATCGTTCAAGAGATGTGGAAGACGCTAAAATTAGAGGAAAGATTGCTAAAATTGTAAACTTGTTGGTTAAAAGATGAAGACACAGCATGCTAGTCTAAGCGGAAAACAATGGCAAACCCTTTCGCTTTACGAACAATTAGGTAATATTGGAAGCGAGGTTAATAGAGTTATGCGCTGGCAGGGTAAAGATCAGGATTCTTTTGAAAATGCCGTTGATCGGGCGCTTGAGCTTTTTGATTTAACCTTAGCGGATAGTCGTTGGCAAGGAAGAAGAAAGGAAATCGCCAGAGCACGGGAGGTATTTTGCGATGCGGTTCTAGGTGGAAAAGAATACAAAAGTTTGCTTAAAGACCTTAACCAGTATTTTTATTGGTTCGCTTTAGCTGCTAGAAATAAGAAATAATTACTTTTCTAAAAAACCCTTGAATTTATAACTTTTGAATAATCAATTAAAATAATAAATGAAAGTAGGCTTATGGTTTTGAGTATCTTTTAACCACTTCGGTGGTCTTTTTTTGTTTAGTTTTCAAAAACTAAACAACCCAGCGAAGCTCCGATGAACATCGGAGCGAAGTTGGGTATATTTAATAATTGGTTATTATTGCTAGTTTTTATACAATTATAATATATGAACAAATTACCACTTCACATCTCTTCCGGCGGGGTAGTGTATAAAAAAGAAAACGATAAGACTTATATCGCTCTTTTAGGCTGGTTTCGAAAATGGGGCGAACTTTGGATGCTTCCCAAAGAATCTGTTAACGCGAAAGACGCAAAAGTTAACGCGAAAGACGCAAAATGTTTGGATTTTGAAGAAAAAAAGGTTTTAAAAAAAGCCGCCCGCAGAGCTTTAAGAGAAGAGATGAGCATCGAGGGTAAGATTGAAGATTATCTTGGTGAGTTTCAAGAAAAGGTAACTTTTGAAGGCATAAGAAAAGAAAGACACATCCATTATTTCCTCATAAGATATACACAGGGTGAGCTAAAAAACTCCTGGGAGCATGATACTGCCAGATGGTTTTCTGAAAGTAAGGTACTGGATTTAAGGTTGAAAAAGGGTGAAAATGAGGTTGTGGAAAAAGCACTGGCTAAGTTGAAAGATTAAATAATCCAATTCCAATGTGGATAAATAATGATTGAATAATTATTAAAGTTTCCACAATTTTTGTATAATTGGCTCTTCAAAGCCAATTTTTTTATATTAAAACACCCAAAATCAGGTGGTATTTTATACTATTGACATGGGTTATCGTGGGGGAATATAATATAAATGTGGATAAAAGTGGGGATAAGTGGGGACAAGAGTGGATAAAAGCCCACTTTTAGGACGGTCTCATTCGAGGAGAAAATGTTTATAGGCGAGTATCAACATTCAGTAGATCAGAAAGGTAGGGTGGCTGTCCCGGCAAAGTTTCGTGCAACTTTAAAAAAAGGTGCAGTTGTGACAAAAGGGCTGGATAATTGTTTATTTCTTTATCCCAAGAAAGATTGGGAAGAACTGGCTAATAAAATTGCCAGTTTGCCAATAAGCCAGAAAGATGCAAGGGATTTCGGCCGTTTTTTACTGGCTGGAGCTATGGATGTGGATATTGATAAGCAGGGCAGAATAAACCTGCCCGGATATTTAAAAGAGTATGCAAAAATTAAAAATAATGCAGTTGTGGCAGGGCTTTATAACAGATTGGAAATTTGGAATAAGAAAGACTGGGAAACCTACAAAGGAGGCGCTGAAAAGGATTCGGCTGATATAGCAGAGCATTTAGGGAATTTAGGAGTTTAATCCCACGTTACCCTTCGACTCGTCCCGACTAAAGTCGGGACTCGCTCGGGGCTTCGAGGGACAAGTTAATTTGATATTAGAGGTCGGCAGTTTTTAACCTTAAAAATTCAAAACAAAAATTCGTTGAAACATTTATGTTTCACGAGCCATTTGTTCACCTCCAATTTGTCTAAATTTTCAAAACAAAAACAAAATAGGGGGCTGCCGACCATTAAATAAATAAATGACAAATCACATACCAGTTCTTTTAAAAGAGGTAATAAAAATTCTTGAGCCTCGTCGAGGGATAATAATTGACGCAACTCTTGGAGCCGGCGGACACAGTAAGTTTATTTTGGAAAAATCTAAAGTTTCAATTATTGGTTTAGACCAGGACGGGGAAGCTTTAGAGACTGCAGAGGAGAACTTAAAAAAGTTTAAAGACAGAGTAACCTTAATCCGCGAAAATTTCAGCAACTTACAAAAAGTTTCAGAAAAACTAGGTGTTCTAGGAAAAGTAAGAGGAATAATTCTGGATTTAGGGATTTCCAGTCTTCAACTTGATGGAGCAGAGCGCGGATTCAGTTTTCAAAAAGAAGGACCGCTGGACATGAGGATGGACAGGCGCCAAAAAATCACAGCTTACGAAATTATAAACAGCTGGCCCAAAGATAAAATCGCCGCTATTTTAAGGGACTATGGAGAAGAAAGATTTTCAAGAAGGCTGGCTAAAGCAATCACTCTCAAGAGGAGGAAGAAAAAAATCGAGACTACGACTCAGTTGGCAGAGCTCATTAAAAAAAATGTACCAAAAAAATATGCTTTCTCCAAAATCCATCCAGCAACGCGAACTTTTCAAGCTTTAAGGATTGTTGTAAATGACGAACTTTCGAATCTGGCAAAGGTTTTAGAGGATTCTGAATCGGTTTTAGCTGGAAGGGGTAAGATAATTGTGATTTCTTTTCACTCTTTGGAGGATCGGATTGTAAAGAGATTCTTCAAAGAAATGGCAAGTAAATCATTGTTTAGGATTCTAACAAAGAAACCTGTTACGCCGAGTCTAGAAGAGATAAGGAGCAATCCTCGAAGCCGGAGCGCCAAGCTTCGCGCCGCGCAAAAAATAAATAATTGTTAAATTGCTTCATTGTTGAAAAACCTATAACAATTTAACAATGTAACAATTTAATAATAAAAAGGTAAAATATGGGAAGACTACTAACAATCACCAGATCAGACACCGTAGAGTTTGGTATTAGAAAATCAGCCTATGCGCCCCAAGTTAAAGTCGGCAAAAGGTCGCTTGGTTTTATTACTATCATTTTATTTCTAATTTTGAGTTTATTCTATTTGGCTCAAACAAACCAAATTGCAACCAAAGGATACAAAATAAGAGAACTGGAAGAGAAAAAAGCGCAGGAGCTTAACAAGCAAGAAAGTTTAAAAATTGAGGCTGCCAGACTTCGTTCCATTAAAGAGATACAAAATAATGCCTCTAATTTAGAGATGGTTCCCGCTACCGAGATTAATTATGTTTCTCCTGACAAATCTGTTGCCAAAAAGTAAAAATGAAATATTAGTGAACCCCGTTAGATAATTACTTTATGTGATAAGTAACAAATCCCACCAGATGATTTATCTAACGGGGTGAAAAGGCACCCTAGGGTGCCTTTTTTTATCTTCCCGCTACTTCGATAAATATTTTTAATTAAGGTATAATGAAAAAATATGAAGTATTTTAAACATACAACGCAAAAGTTGAGAATCGGAATCTTTTTTGCCCTTGTTTTTTTATTTTTCTGCCTGATGATCTTTCGCCTTTTCGAAATTCAGGTTTTGAGAAATAGTTATTATTTAACTTTAGCCAAAAGCCAGCACTGGATGACAAGAAAAATTCCCGCCAAGAGAGGAGAAATTTACTCCAAGGACTTCAAAACCAATGAGAAGTATGTATTGGCTACCAATAAAGAGCTAAATATGGTTTATGCTGTTCCTCGTCAGTTGAAAGATAAAAAGGAACCTGCTTTTAAGTTAGCCTCTATCTTGTCTATGGATGAGAATGAGATATTCAATTCATTAAATAATGATAAGGTTTATGTACCCATAAAGCACAAACTTACCAATGATGAGGTTTCCAAAATAGAACAGTTGGGAATAACCGGCATCATGCTTCAGCCGGAAGACTGGCGCGAGTATCCCGAGGGCGAACTGGCGAGCCAGGTTTTGGGATTCGTAAACAATGAGGGAGTCGGTCAGTACGGAATTGAAGGATATCTAGATGAGAAACTCAAGGGCAAACCCGGTGAGGTGACACTAGAGCGAGATACTGGTGGTCGTCCGATAACCGTAGGCGAAAGAAAAGAGAACCCGGCTTCCGATGGACAAGATGTGGTTTTGACAATTGACAGAGTCATCCAAGATTTTGCCGAGCGCGAACTCAAAACCGCGATTGAGAAATTCGGCGCTAAAGGAGGCAATGTCATTGTAATGAATCCCGAAAATGGTGATATCTGGGCGATGGCTAATTATCCCACTTTTGATCCCAACAAATTTAACGAAACTAAGGATATAGAGGTTTTCAAAAATACCTCCATAACTCATATTTACGAGCCGGGTTCGATATTTAAGATAATTACTATGTCAGCGGGGATTGATTCCGGCAAAGTCCTGCCTACCACAACTTATGTAGATCCTGGTTCAATAACTATCGGTTCCTATACAATCAAAAACTCTGACGGCAAAACTCATGGGAAAAAAACAATGACCGAAGTTTTAGAGGAGTCTTTGAATACGGGCGCATTCTTTGTTAAAGAACAGATGGGCAATGAGACATTTTTAAATTACATAAAAAAATTCGGCTTTGGACAGAAAACCGGCATCCAGTTGAATGGAGAAGCAGAGAGCGCTTTAAAATCTTTCAAGAGCTGGAGAGACATAAATTTTGCCACCGTCACTTTTGGACAGGGGATTGCCGTGACACCACTGCAGTTTGTGACCGCCGCCGCCACAATTGCCAATGGCGGAACTTTAGTGAAACCCAATATCATTGCCGAATATGTAATGCCGGATGGTAGCCGAGTAAAAACTCAAAAGGAGGTTAAGGATACAGTGATAAAAAAAGAAACCGCTAATATGGTTGGGGCGATGATGGTTTCTGTTGTTGAGAAGGGTCACGGAAAAGCCGCCAAAATCCCGGGTTTTAGAGTAGCTGGCAAGACCGGAACAGCCGAAATTCCCTCCAAAGACGGTAAGGGTTATGAAACAGGGAAAAATATCGGTTCTTTTGTTTTGTTTGTACCGGCCGAAAATGCTAAGTTTATTGTTTTAGTTAAAATTGATGAACCGAAAGGAGTTCAATGGGCAGAATCGACCGCCGCCCCGGTTGCTGGAAGCATAGCCAAAAAAATTCTAAATTACTTAGAAGTCCCACCAACTGCTAGTCAATAAAAATGAAGAGATTAATTGAGAAAATTTTAAAATTTTTTGCCAAATGGTACTTGAATAGAAAAAAGCCGGATATTATTGCCATAACTGGAAGCGTAGGTAAAACCACCACCAAAAAAGCTGCCGCACTTTTAGTGGCACGAAAGTTTAAGATCACTGAGTCTTTTGAGAGCGGTTACAATACCGAGATAGGAGTGCCTCTTTTTATTCTTGGACAGAAGGTGCCAAAGAATAATATTCTTTGGCCATTAACGCTAGTCAAGTGCTTTTTTAAAATTTTTGGTAAAGAGAAACCAGAGAAGCTCGTTATCGAAATGGGGGCTGACAAACCCGGCGACATCTCTTATTTTTTAAGCTTTATAAAGCCAAATATATCGGTTGTTACCGCTATTTCCGAAACCCACTTGGAGCAGTTTAAGACTGTAGAGAATGTATTTCGAGAAAAAAAGAAGCTTGTTGAAGCCTTGCCTCCTGATGGAGTAGCTATCCTTAATTTTGACGATCCTTTGGTTTTAAGCTTATCTTCAAAAACTCAAGCCGAGGTTCTAACATTCGGTCTCTCCGAAAAGGCTGACGTTTTTGCTTCAGATATTAAAACTTCTATTGGAGGCACTGACTTTATTTTGAATATCAAATCCCGAAAAGCTAAGATCCCGCTTAAAGTTATGTCTTTGGGAGAACATTCTCTTTATCCACTCCTGGCAGCTGCTGCCTGTGGAGCAAGTTTGGAAATTTCTTCAAAAATAATCAAAGAGACGCTTCAGGGTTTCAAGCCAATGAGAGGAAGAATGAATCTAATCCCCGGCATAAAAGACTCCTTTCTTATAGATGATTCCTACAATGCCAATCCTCAGGCTGACAAAGAGGCTCTTACAACCTTAAAAAAGATAGCACCCAAAAGAAAGATAGCTGTTTTGGGTACCATGAACGAAATGGGCGATTACTTTGAAGAGGTCCACAAAAGAGTCGGCAAGGAGGCAGCCCAAGTAGCGGACATTCTGGTTACTGTCGGCGAGGGTGGCAGAATAATAGGTGAAGAAGCAATATCTTACGGTATGAATCCTCGCAAGGTATTCATGAAAGATGACGCCGAAGAAGCAGGAGAGCTTTTAAGAAAAATTATAGAGCCTGAAGATACAGTTTTGTTTAAGGGTTCACAGAATAACGTAAGACTGGAAAAAGCTGTGGCTAAAGTTATGAAAGAATCTTCTCGAGCCAAAGAGCTTTTAGTTAGACAAGATGAATCTTGGGGGAAGCGCTTAAACTCTTGAATTTTGATTGCTTTGTGTTAAATTCTAGGATAGTTTATGCAGATCATAACCTCTCTATCTAAAATATTTTTTCTTACTGCTATCTCTTTTGGAATGGCTCTGTTTTTGACGCCTCTCGTTACTTATTTTTTGTATAAATTTAAGATAAAGCAGCAGATTCGGGAGACCTCTATGGACGGAAAGGCTTCTCCTATTTATTCTTCAATGCACAAGCAGAAAGAGAATACGCCCACCATGGGCGGCATCATAATCTGGCTCTCTGTTCTGTTTGTAACTCTGCTTTTTAATTTGAGCCGTGCCCAGACCTGGCTTCCTCTTTTCACCTTGGTCTCGGCAGGGATTCTAGGGATTTTTGATGATGTCTTTAATGTTTTAAGCATTGGAACCCAGCGGGGATTGAGAGCTATAAGAAAGCTCTTATTTCAGCTTGCCATTGCGGGAGTGGGCGCCTGGTGGTTTTTTTACAAACTCGGTTTTGACAGTATCCATGTTCCCGGAGTAGGGGATTTCAGTATAGGCTGGTTCTACATCGCTTTATTTATACTGGTTATCGTTTCTACCACTAATGCCGTGAATATAACCGATGGTCTTGATGGTTTAGCCGGCGGTCTTTTAGCTATTGCCTTCGGCGCTTTTGCAGTTATTGCAATTGCCAAAGGGAGGATAGAGCTGGCAGCATTTTGCGGAACCATTTTAGGCGCTCTTTTGGCTTTTTTGTGGTTCAATGTCTATCCGGCAAGATTTTTTATGGGTAATACCGGCGCCATGTCACTAGGTGCCACCTTGGGAGTAGTGGCTCTGCTTTTGAATTCTGTTTTGGTTTTGCCTATCATTGGTTTTGTTTTTGTGGTAGAGACTCTGTCGGTAATTATTCAGGTTACCTCTAAAGTCGTAAGGGGTAAAAAGGTATTTCTGGTAGCTCCCATCCATCATCATTTTGAAGCGAAGGGTTGGCCTGAGCCAAAAATCACCATGCGCTTCTGGATTATAGCCGCTGTTATGGGTTCGGTAGGCTTGGTCGTCGGTCTTATAGGAATGGGCGCAGGCTAGATAAACACTAATTAAAATGAGAAGAAGTAAATCTGATTACATATTAAGCCTCACGGTTTTTATTCTCCTTATCCTGGGCTTAGTAATGATTTCCAGCGCCAGCGTTGTCATCTCTTATGACAGATTCGGCAGCAACAACTATTTTCTTATAAGACAGATTATAAATGCCGCCATAGGGATAGGGTTTTTGATAGTTTTTTATTTGATTGATTATAGATTTTGGAAAAAAGTTGCTTTTATCCTTTTGATTTTAACTATTTTCCTGCTCCTTCTAGTCTTCTTTATAGGTTTTTCTTTCGGAGGAGCAAAGAGATGGCTCTCTTTGGGTGCTTTTTTCCTTCAACCTACCGAGATTGCTAAATTGACCTATGTTTTATACTTAGCCGCTTGGCTTGAGAATCGTGGAGAAAAACTTAGGAATTTTCAGTATGGATTTATCCCTTTTGCTTTTATGACCGTCTTTATTGGCTCTTTGATTGTATTACAACCCGATTTTGGAACAGCTATTGTTATATCCTTAACCGCTGCTTCCATGTTTGTGGTTGCTGGTGCCAGCTGGCAGCAGATTATTGTTGGCGGCTCTTCTGGTTTGCTTTTGGGTTGGTTCCTGATAAAAAGTTCTGCTTATCGTTTTGCCCGCCTTTCGGTTTTTCTTAATCCCTCATCCGATACACAGGGTATAGGGTATCATATGAACCAAGCTCTTTTAGCTATTGGCTCAGGAGGAATTTTGGGGCTTGGGTTTGGAGCCTCGAGGCAAAAATATAATTACCTGCCAGAGCCGATGGGCGACTCTATATTTGCCATTATTGCGGAAGAGATAGGTTTTATAAGGGCGGCAATAATAATACTTTTATTCTTACTTTTTGCTTATAGAGGTTACCAAATTGCAAGAAAAACGCCGGAAACCTTCGGAAGGTTAGCAGCATTTGGCATAACCACTTGGATAACCCTGCAGGCTGCCATAAACATTGCCGCTATGCTTTCTCTGGTTCCTTTAACGGGCATTCCCCTGCCTTTTATCAGCTACGGAGGTTCTTCTTTAATGTCTTCTTTAGCTGGCGTGGGAATTCTTTTAAATATATCAAAGACTACTGCAAAAGGAGATTCTTATGAAAGTCCTCATCGTCGCTGGTGGTACCGCCGGGCACATAATACCCGCTTTGGTAGTCGCCGAAGAATTACAACAAAAAGATAAAGATTTAGACATTCTTTTTGTAACTACTCGCAAAAAACAAGACTGGGAGCTGATATTAAAAAAAGGGTTCAGTCTTAAAAAAATTTTTGCTGGAAAATTCAGGAAGTATTTTTCCCTTCTTAATCTGGTTGATATTTTCAAAGTTGTTGCAGGATTTTTCCAAAGCCTTTTTATTATTTTAAGATTCAAGCCTCAAATAATATTTTCCAAAGGTGGCTACATCTCGGTCCCGGTTGTTTTAGCTTCAAGGATTTTAGGAAAAAGGATCATTATTCACGAGTCAGATTTTGTTTTGGGTCTAGCCAACAGAATCTCTTTCCCTTTTGCTGATAAACTGGCGGTTTCTTTTCCGGTAGAGTTTTATAAAAATAAGAAAGACAAGTTATTCTTTTCCGGCAATCCTGTAAGAAATCTGGCGACTCGAGAAAAAAGCTACAATGAGAGCAAAACAATTTTTATCATCGGCGGAAGTCAAGGTGCCAGAAAGATAAATTTTGCTGTTTCGGAAATTTTGGATGAGTTTTTGAAAGATTATAAAATCATACATTTAGTAGGGGAATTGGACTTTGAAGATGTTAAAAAGAAAAAAGAATTGCTGGATAAAGAGAAATCAAAAAATTATCTAATATATCCTAATGTCTTTGATGATAAAGATTATGGCGAACTTCTAGGAAGAGCAGACGTGGTTATAAGCCGAGGAGGGGCAGGAGTCATATCAGAATTAGCCACTCTTGGCAAGGCTTCAATTATTATTCCTCTTAGAGGACACCAAGAGAAAAATGCCGAAATTCTGGAGAAAAATAATGCCGCCCTGGTTTTAAGAAATGAAGATTTAACTTCCCTAGAACTTAAAAATAAAATCAAAACCCTGCTTCAAGATAATGAGCTAATGAACAGGCTAAAAAATAATATCTCTAAATTCTCCTCAAAAAATGCCGCTTCCATTATCTCTAAAGAGATATTAAGTTTGGGAAAATGACAATGAAAAAAATTCTCCTGCTTGCTGATATTCATCAAAGAGTTTCTGTTTTGAAAAATCTAGAAAATTTTCTTCCCGGGAAAAATTTTGATGCGATTTTGGTGGCAGGGGATTTGACTGACAGAAACGCTGAAGCTCTAGATTATGCCAAAAAATTTGAGAAAATCATAAAAGCAAATCACTTAAAATTTTTCTTCATACACGGCAACGGTGATGCCCCAGAAGTTACAAAGTACTTTACAGAAAAAGGATATTCAATCCATTTAAAAGAAAAAAAATTAGATAAATTCAAAATAATCGGAATTGGTGGTTTTGGAGAGGAACACCCCCAAAAATTTGATGTGACTGATTCGATATTTATTACGCATTTTCCGCCTATTTTTACCCCGTTAGAAGTCCCCTCTGAAGGCGGGGCATCCCGACCTTGGTCGGGATTACTTCTAACGGGGTTTACCTCAAAAAAGTTTAAAGATGCACCACTGGTTCACATATTCGGACACACCCATTTCTGGGAGTATAAAAGAAAACACGGCAAGACTCTTCTTGTCCAGCTTCGAGCCGCTTCTTTTGGCAGAGCCGGTATTTTGGAGCTTCCAAGCCTCAAGCTAAGTTTTTTAAGTTTTAAAAATGGTAAATCCAGCACCCCGACCCGGGTGTCGGGGTGCTGGATAAATAAAGAAAGGACAAATTTGGGTAATAACAGAACAAATTTACTATTATCAAAATATTTATTACTCCTTAAGAGATACAAAGTTCCTAAAGGCATAATCACTCACAGTTTAGGAGTTTGTAAAGTTTCTTGTTTTTTAGTTAGAAAATTAAAAGAGAAAGGTTTTTATTTAGACGAAGATATCGTCGTCGGAGGATCACTGCTACATGATGTTGATAAAATAATTACCAGAAGTTTTAATCATCACGGAAAAAAGATAAAGGAACTTTTGAAAAAAGAAAAACTAAATCCCAAAATTTTTCTTGTTGCTCAATATCATCAGGCAGAAAATATTTTTGATAAAAATTTTTTCAAACTACCTTTAGAAATAAAAGTGGTTTTTTATGCTGACAAAATTTTTGAACAAAAAATTTGTTCAATAGAAGAGAGAATTGCTAGTTGGCAGGATAGGCTAAAAAAAGCCGGCAAAAAAGATGTTATTGCAAACTATGAGAAGACAGAAAGGATGATAAGAAAGATGAAAGAGCTAGAAGAAGAATTATTAAAAAAAGCAGGAATATCTTTTAAAGATATAAAAAGAGAAATAGAAAAGCTGAATTAAAACTTTTAAGTTTTTATAATATAATTAGGTAAGTTATGGCTAAACCAAAAAAAACTGGCAAAACGAATAAAAAAGCGAATAAATCAAGAAGGCTTGCAATCCTCATTATTAGCAGCCTCTTGAGTTTTTTAATAGTGGCTATTGGTGCCGGAGCAGCCTTCTACTTTTATTTTTTTATAAAGCCTGATATGGTTATAAAATCTATGCAGAAGAAGATGATTGAGGCTAAAAAATTCCATTATAAAGGAGAGGTAACTTTAAAAAGGGCACAAGATGAACAAAATACAAAAACTGTTTTCAATATCGAAGGAGACGTTGATGAGAGCGAGGAGAATAAACCCAAACACTCTTTAAAATTAGATGCCGGAAGTGATTTTATGCTATTCGATTTGGATACAGAGCTGGATTTTAAGATTATCGGCAAAATTTTTTATTTAAAAGCCAACAAACTGCCTAGTGTTTTGGCGGTTTACGGAGGTGATTTTTCAAATATTTTAAACAAATGGGGAGTTTTAGAGACTAGAGAACTTAGAAAGAACAAAGAGTTGCGGGAGCTTATGGAGAATAACCAGCTTTTCAAAAATATCAAGGTTTTAAAAACAGAAGAGATTGGAGGAAAAGATACCTATCACTACCAAGTCTCAGTTGATAAAGAAGCGCTTCTTGAAATTTCAAACAACAAAACTCTCTCTGAAGTTTTAACCCCAGAGGAGTTGGAAGAGGTGAAAAAATCTATTAATTCTTTGCCGGAGTTAGTTTTGGAGACGTGGATAGGCAAAGAGGATTACTATCTTAAAAGATATAAAGGAAACCTCACTTTAAATACCGAGTTTGGAAAAATAACTATAGATTTTTTGCTTAACTTATCAAGATTTAATCAGCCAGTTAAAATAGAGTCGCCAGCCGTTGCCGAGCCTTTGGAGCAGTTATTCTCATCTTTCTGGGAAAATATTAAAAAACTTCAAGCCTTCCAAATCTAAAAATGTTTAATATAGAAACAATCGAACAATTAGCTAAAATAAAAGAAGAAGAGTTACTAAGTATCTACTTGGATATAGACAGAAAGAAATATTCCACTGTTGTCATTTCAGATAAAGTGAAAGATTTATTCAAGACAGTGGATTTAGAGGAGTCACTAAAAAGAGAAATCGAAAAAAAGGTTAGAGATTTTATATCAAGATGTTCAAAAGATACCAAATCCGTTGCTGTTTTCGTCTCCCCAAAGCACTGGTTCTCTTATGTTTTTCCTTTCGAGGTGGAAGATTCAATATTCCTGGACAGTTTTTTTAATCTAGAGCCTCTAATTCTCCTTTTGTCAAAAAACAGGAATATAGGTGTATTTCTTCTAGATAGTGAACAGGCGCGTTTTTTTGCGATATTTTTGGGCGAGATAGAGGACCATCATCATTTCGAAGACCAGATAGTAAAAAGACATCATGAAGGTGGCTGGTCCCAAAAGCGTTTTACAAGACACACTCAAGAGATAATCAAAAGACATCTCAAAAATTCATTGGATTTTCTCCTCAAGATGCACAGAATATACAAATTTGAATATCTTTATCTAAGAAGCGAGCCGGAGCTGGAGCACGAATTTGTAAATATGCTTCCGGCAGAGATAAAGAAAAAATTAAAGGGCGGCATAAAAGTTTCGATGAATGCCAAGCCTCAGGAAGTTATTGAGAAAGCTTTGGAGCTTGAGGAGAAAGAAGTTGAAAAAGAAGAAGTCGATTTGGTCGCCGAACTTTCAAATCTCATACATTCCAAAAAGGGCGAAGGAAAAGTCGTGTCTGGTTTGCTTCCTGTTTTGGATGCTTTATACAACCAAAAAATCAGCCTTCTTCTCGTTAACAGCGAATTTTCACAAAGGGGCACCTACTGCAAATTCTGCCACTACATATCTTTGAGTGATGAGTACTGTCCATATGATGAGACTCCCAACAACAAAGTCAAAGATATAGTGACCTTAATAATTGATGAAGCTTTGAGCCAGAAGGCAGAGGTAGAGGTTTTCGAAGATGATCAAACCTTGAAAGATTTAGGAAATATCGCCGCCTTCTTAAAAGAATAATGAAGCTCTCATTAAGAATAATAAGCTATGCACTTTTAATTTTTACTATTGTAATTTTCCCGCCTTTATCAGAATCTCTAAAAACAGAAGACAATAAACCTTTAAAGAAAATTCTAAGCGGAAGTGAGGTCTTGAAAGAAGAAACCGCCCTTGGTCTGTCCGAAGGCGAGGAAGAGATCCTAGATGAAAGTGAAGCAGAGGAAGATTCCGAAAAAGATGAAGTAAATGTTAAAAAAGTCATAGATGGTGATACAATAGTTTTAGAAGACGGCAGAATTATCCGCTTGATAGGGATAAATACTCCGGAAAAATATCAGAAATTCGGCAAGGAGGCGACACTTAAGACCAAAGAGCTGGTTTTAGATAAAGAAGTTAACCTGGAATACGATAAATTAAAAACCGACATCTATGGTAGAACATTAGCTTATGTTTATACTGAGGAAGTTTTTGTTAATCTGGAGCTTCTAAAACAGGGCTTTGCCCGCCTTATGACCATTCCGCCTAACACCAAGCACCTAGAAGAATTTAGAAAGGCTTACAAGGAAGCAAAAGATAAAAAGTTAGGAGTTTGGAAAGATAAATAGTTAATAAAGAGTTGCCCCGCACTCCGACCCGGGTCGGAGTGCGGGGTCCCCGCCTTCGCCCCGACTCGTCGGGACTACGGACGGGCAGGTCAGCCTCGCCAGAGAGATGAATATTGCGAGGCCTCGAAAAGGAGAATAAATGAAAAATCCAAACCAGAGAATAGGAGTATTTATAGATGTTCAAAACATGTACCACTCCGCCAAAGCGCTCTACAACTCCAGAGTGAATTTTTCTGAGATTATAAAAACCGCTATCGCCGGTCGAAAATTAATCCGAGCTATCGCTTATGCCATTAGAGCCCAGATACCTGAAGAAGAATCTTTTTTTGATGCTTTACGGAAAGTCGGAATTGAGGTTCAGTTGAAAGAGCTTCAAACCTTTATCGGCGGAATGAAAAAAGGGGACTGGGATGTAGGGATTGCCGTCGATATAATGAAAATGGCTCCTAAGCTGGATGCTATAGTTTTAGTTTCCGGTGATGGGGATTTTCAGCTTTTGATGCACCATATAAAAGCCGCCGGGTGCAGAGCAGAGGTTATATCTTTCGGTAGGAGCACCTCCGCAAAACTTATAGAAGAGTCGAATGATCATATAGACTTAGACAAAGATTACAGGCGCTATACACTTGCTATTTCTAAAAAGAAAAGAAAATAATCTGAAAATGCCTAATTCCTACTTGTCCTGAGCGAAGCCCCTTACGGACGAAGTCGAAGGAATGCCTAATGCATCATTTATAATTTTGTAATATACTTAAATAAAGATGAAGAAAAAAATATTATTTATTTTCCTTTTGATAGCATTTCTAGCCTCTCCGGTTCTGGCTTCTAAAATCTGGGAAGGCAAAAATTTCCAGTCTGCTTCAAATACTGCCAAAGAAAATTACACCGAAGCCCTAAATTCTTACCAAAAAGCCCGCGAAGATTATCTTTCGGCGGTAAACAAATACAAAAGCCAGTGTAAAGAAGAGACCGAGAAGTGCAAAGAGTTGAAAGAGCAGGCCATCTCAAAAACCAAGCAGTACCTTTTAAACATTAAAGACGCCATAGCTAAATATTTGACATTTCTGGAATCAAATATTGAAAATTTTGAAGGTGCAAACAAAAAGGATAAATCAAAAATAGAAGACGAGATTTCCCTTAGCTTAAGAACTTTAGATGACAAGGAAGCCGAGATAGAACGTCTCCAAACAGTAGAAGAGATTAAGAATTTTACTCAAAATTTAAGAACTTTCTGGGGAGATGCGGAGGCAAAAATTAAGAAATATATCGGAAGTCTCATTATTTGGAAACTAGAGGCGGTTTATTCAAAATTAGATGAGGTGGCTGGGAAGATTCAAGAAAAGATCAACGAATATAATAAAGAAGGTTTCGATACTTTCGAGGTTCAGAAGTTCTCAAGCGAGGCAAAAGACAAATTAAAAACTGCCAAAACCAAAATAGACGAAGCCAAAACTTTATTTAGCGATCCTGCTAAATTTAGTGAAGGCAAAACAAAAGCCAAAGAAGCCGCCAAGCTAATGAAGGACGTTTTTAGCGACTTAAGAAGCTTAGCAGGTAAACTGAAAAACAAGAATGATTTCAAAAAGAAAGAGGTTTCTGGCAAGGGTAAAATTTCAATCAAAGGCGAAGGTTTTGTCAGCTTAACAGGAAGCGGGGAGATCTTTGGTAAAATCGGCGATGAAAAAAGTACAGGAGTTTTGACAATTTCAGACAAGGCGGGCGACATACAGATAGAGACTTTCAGTAAAGGCGAGCGAGCTGATTTAGGAGATGGCAGAATTCAATATAAAGGAGTCGGTCAAATTAAGATAAAGGGAAGCAATATCGTTGTAGAGATTTCCTCTCAGTTTATAGACATAGAGGCAGAAGGTAAGGGTCAAGTGGTAATGAGAGGAGACGGCTTATATAAAACCAGCAAGAGCGACTGGACTGATATCTCCAAAACCGACATAAAAATAGATTTATAATCACAAATAAGACACGAATGATAATCACGAAAGTTCACGAACCAAATACAAATAATAAAATTATTAGCGAAAATTAGTGCATAAATTAGGAAAGGATTAGTGATTTGAGAGACATAATTCCACCAAAAAGTTTCAAACCAAAAATATCCGATGTTGAAAGGATTAAGAAGAAGCGGCTTGCCGAAGAGAGTTTCAAGATGACCGAGGTAAAAAAGCCTCGCCGTAAATGGTCTAAGATATTGATAATATTCTTTTTATTTGTTGTGTTTTTAGGTGTTTCAGGTGCTGCATTCTATTTCTTTTATATAAAAGGTGGTGCGGTGGGAACTGAAAAAAAGAGTGAGCCGCAGGAAGAAAGTGGAGACCAGAAAGTTAAAGAAATAGAAAAGATGTTGGGAGATGTTGAGGAGTCGGTCAATTCAACTGACCAAGAAGAGAGCGATCTAAATTCACCAACTTTGGATTTGAATATAAGTTTGTAGTTGTACTTTTTGACAGCAAAAAGTACCAAAAACTGCACGCGACTCAAAAAAGCTAAAAATTAGCTTGTTTTCAAGCTATGCAATCAGAACTAAAGGCTCCGCCCGGCGGGTCTCGCTCGCATCAGTTCACACGATGTCTCGCTCGACTTGGCAGATTGCTTGTTTTTTGTCCCTTTGG
>CAYZYZ010000009.1:0-16325 GCA_964482765.1 uncultured Candidatus Saccharibacteria bacterium
ATTTAAAAAATTTCGAAGCATATCTTCACCTAAATCACTTTAGAACAATTTATGAAGAATACATTATAACAATATATGGATAAAAAATAAAGCTTTGTATAGTACATATTATATGGTGACACTTTGATAAACTAATGGTAAAAGATGTTAACTGTACACAAGGAATCAATTTATCCTTTTATTACTCCTAAGGGTTTAAGCTGGGCTACTTTCCGGGCTATTCCTCTGGTATGAACTATCTTAATAACTCTGTCGATGTCTTTATAAGCTTCTGGCGCTTCTTCTGATAAGCCCACATTGCTTTTAGAACGAATTTTTATACCTTGATATTCCAATCTTTTTCTTACATCTTCTCCCCAAATAGTCTTTTTCGCCTTTGTTCTTGACAAAACTCTCCCTGCGCCATGACAGGTGGAGCCAAAAGTCTGTTCTGAGTCATAAGTTCCGACTAAAATATAAGAAGAGGTACCCATACTGCCGGGAATAACAACTGGTTGGCCAGTTTTTTGATATCTTAGAGGAAGGTCTAAATGCTCTGGTCCAAATGCTCTGGTAGCCCCTTTCCTTTGAACACATAATTTGTTCTTTCCATGAATCTCCACTTTGGCTATATTGTGAGCAACATCATAAAGTTGTTTTATATCTTCTTTACCTAAAACATCCTTCCAGACTTTTCTTACCAGATAAGCAATAACCTGCCGATTAGCCCAAGCGAAATTAGCTGCCGCTGACATAGCTTTAAAATATTGCTGACCCTCAGGTGAATCAAACGGTACACAAGCCAGTTCTGGATCGGGAACTTTTATTTTGTACTTATCCATAGCAGGTCTCATTAGCTCTATGTAGTCGGAAGCTACCTGGTGACCTAAACCCCTCGAGCCACAGTGAATCATTACTAAGACATTGTCTTTTTTAATACCAAACTCTTCAGCAATGGTTTTATCAAATATTTTGTTAACTACTTGAACTTCTAAAAAATGATTGCCGGCACCTAAAGTTCCCACTTGGTTGTAGCCTCTTTTTTTAGCCTTTTTGCTAACAGCGGTATAGTCTGCTTCTGTTAGAGAACCGTAACTCTCGGTCGCCTCTAAATCCTCATTTTGACCATAACCCTTTTCAATAACCCACTTTGAGCCTTTATTTAAAATCTCATCTAACTCTTTTTTGTTTAGCTTAAGTTTTCCCACACTGCCTACACCGCTGGGAACTTCTTTGAATAACCCATCCATAATTTTACCCAAATAAGGCTTAATATCGTTAAAAGACATGCCTGTAAGTAAAGATCTGACTCCGCAATTTATGTCATAACCAACTCCTCCGGGAGAAATTACACCGTGAGGCAGTTTGGTTGCCGCTACCCCTCCTATAGGAAAACCATATCCTTGATGAATATCAGGCATGCCAAAACCATAGCCTACGATACCTTTAAGAGTTGTTATATTGACAAGTTGCTCTAAGGATTTATCTTCTAAAGCCGATTCTAGAAGAACCTCGTCAGTATAAAATCTAGCCGGAACCCTCATATCACTTCTAAAAGTTTTAGGTATTTCATAAAGATATTCGTCTATCTTTTTAAGATCCTTCATAATCACCATTTTTTATAATCTTTTTTACATAATCTAAAGCCTCTTTTTTGGTTTTAATTTTTTCTTCTAGCTCTGCGTGGCGAATTTTATCTAGGATTTCTCCAATCTTAGGACCTGGTTTAAGGTGGAATTTCTTAATTATATCATCTCCGGATATCAATTTCTTTGGCGCTTCTAATAATTTCTCTTCTTGTTCTTTTAGAAGCTTTTTTAAGTAATTATAGAGACTCAAATCTTTGGGTTTTGAGCCCAACTCATCAGCTTTCAAGACCTCGAGAAGTTTGGGAAAAAGAGGATTAGAAATCCAGTGGAGCTGTCTTGTTCTTTTCATTTTAGGAATATCGCCTAAAATCATGTGATGTTCTACTATCCAAGCTACATCGGCAATGAAGTTATTGGGAAATTTTAACCTTTGTAAAATTTTTTGAGCAAGTTTAGCACCCACCTGAGCATGCTGGTTAAATCTAATGCGATCATCTCGAGAAAAGGTGTCGGGCTTGCCTATGTCATGTAGAAGTGTAGCCCAAGCCACTACTTCAGAAACTTTGTCTGGCAGAGCTTCTAAAGATAAAATGATATGCTCAAAAACATCACCTTCTTTATGGTATTTCTCTGGCTGTCTCACACTTTTAAGCTTTAAAAGCTCTGGAATTATAAATTCTAATATTCCTGTCTCGTTTAATTCTTTAAAAGCATTTTCTCTACCAGGAAGCATCAAGATTTTCCCAAGCTCATCCCTAATTCTTTCCCAGGAAACATTGGTTATGAGGTGAACGTTTTTCTTTATTGTCTCGGATGTTTGAGGAGCATATTTAAAGCAGAGCGCATTTTTGAACCTTATAGCTCTAAGGATTCTTAAATTGTCTTCCTTTATTCTCTCGTCAGGGTTACCGATAAAACGCAATACCTTATTTTTTAAGTCCTTTTGTCCGCCCACAAAATCCAAAACTTCCTTTTTGATAGGATCGTAAAACATCCCGTTAATGGTGAAGTCTCGTCTTGAAGCATCTTCTTTAGGATTGGTAAAATAAACAGCATCAGGACGCCTGCCATCAGTGTAGGAAGCATCAGAGCGGAAAGTGGCTATCTCAAAGTGATGTCTATTCTTTAGCGCCAAAATTACGCCGAATTTTTTGCCGATAGGAATGGTTCTTTCTAATGCCTCTTCTATTTCATCAGGTTTGGCTGAAGTTACTATGTCATAATCTTTTGGCACACATCCCATTAGCAAATCTCTTACTGTGCCGCCTGCCCAGTAAGCTTCGAATCCCTTGGCTCTTAATTTTTTTATAATTTCTACTGAAGTCTTCTCCATCACCCTCATTTTAGCAGAAACAAATAAATCCCGCACCCCGACCCGGGTCGGGGTGCGGGGATAAAAAAATGCCTCAGAAAATTTCTAAGGCAGGAGTAGTGAAGGTGTTAAGTATCTTACAAGTTTTGTTTGAGAACGTTCTCAATAGTATCTTCCAGCTTGGGTGGAGATTCATCTAGCAACAATGAGGCTGATTGTTTTTTTATTATTTCTCGTACAATCTTCTCAAAGTTCTCCGCCCCTTCGAAAGTTATAATTTCATGCTTTCCAGATGTGAATGAAGTATGTTTTACGCGATATCGGCAAATCTCAATTTCATCGCCACAAGAAAGGACATGCTCGTGAATATGTAGAGAAAAATCTATCATATCTACTTTCGGAAATTTTTCTTCTACCATATCGGGTATTATTTCATCTATTTCCTGAAGCGCTTCTGCAAAAGTGTCATGTTTACTATAACACCCTAGATAACGATCTTCTTCACTATGGTAACTGTTTTTAAAACACTCGATTTTGAAAACACTCACTGCTTATCACCTCTTTCTTTACAATTTAGACTTTCATAGATACCATCTATATATTCTAGCTATTTGTCTTTCTTCATATTTTTTGAAGGCTTCCAGTACTTCGACGAGTCTGTCTCTAAAATCGATGAATATGCTTGCCACTATTTGCACCTCTACTAAACTGTCTTCGCATCTAAGTATAATCGCGAGTTTGGAATCATAGGCGTTCGAAATAAATACCCACTCTACACCCCGGTTGGAAATTATACCTTCCACGACTTTTATTACTAAGATATCTACAACCCGCGGAGAGAGATAATCTGAGGAAGTTTTATTAAATGCAAATGGATCGATAATTAAAGCAATGTCCACACAGTCCTGCCTCATACCTAGACAACATCTTCTTCCTGTAAGAACTTCTTTTATCAACGATTCGCCCCCTGTCACGCCATCAACAACTATCTTTCCGTTGATAGCTTCCAAATCCCCTATTGTTTCTAAAATCTTTATGGCTTTCTCAGTCATACCAGGCATGCAACGGTTGTCTTCATTAGGTACTAAAATTTTCTCATCAACCTTTGTTTCTGTCACTTCCATCACCTCTCTTTTCAAGTTTCAAGGTGCTTTTTATATAATCCCTTTTTATCTAAGGGACACCTTAAATTATCACAAGTTGAACAAGTCTGTCAAGCTTTTAAAAATTTCTTCAGCTTTAAAGCGTTTTTTACGGCAAAACCTTGAAAATCGTTATTGAAGTACACAAAAACATCCCTTCCTTTAGACCACTTTTTAATTTTAGAAGTCCATTCTTTAAGTTCTTTTTCTGAGTATTCCGAACCGTAAAGAATCTTTCCTCCGTGAAACCTGATGTAAACAAAGTCTGCCGTTAAAGGGTATTGAGCCTGCCCAGCGAAGCTCAAAGAGCGAAGTTGGGGTGAATCCGCGATTACTAAGGCACAATTGTAATTTTTTAAGAGATCATAAATCTCCTTGTTAAACCAGGTTTCGTTTCTAAATTCGAAAGCAAACTGAGCGATATGGGATAAGCGATAAGGCGTAAGGAGTTTTAAAAATCTTTCAAATTCTTCAAGTCTTATTCCTGATTGCTTACAGCTTTCAGCTACTTTAAAATTTGGCGGGAGTTGCCAAAGAATCAATCCCAACTTTTCCTTTAAAATTTCGGCTCTGTCTTTTATAAAAAGTTTTACAGAATCTTCAACACCTTTTAGCTTCTTAATATGAGTGATAAAGCGGCTGCCTTTGACCACAAATAAAAAATCTTTGGGAGTCCTTTTATACCAATTCTTAAAAGCGCTTTCTTGTGGCAATCGATAAAAAGTTACATTGAGTTCGACTGTATTGAAAAATTTGGAGTAATGTTCCAACCATTTGGATTGAGGTAAATCTTTAGGATAGAAATTATCAATCCAGTGAGGATATGAATAACCTGAAGTTCCAATAAAAATTGACATTATTTTACTTTAAAAATAAGCCAGCTATTTGTAGTTTTTTTAAATCCTTTAGTCTTTATCAGATTGTATTCACCCTTTATTTTCTTTCCGCCTAAAACAAAGTGAATATGATTTGGCTCTCTTTCTAATAATTTAAATTTACCTTTGTCCCAAATTTTGACAATGCCAGCGCCGTATTCGCCCTTGGGAATCTCTCCTTCGAAATCTATGTATGGAACCGGATGGTCTTCTGTTTGAACTGCCAGCCTCTTAACCCCTTTTTCTTGCGGTAAATTTTTAGGAATAGCCCAGCTTTTCAAAACAACCTCTTCACTCCCAATTTCTGGTGGAAGTTCCAAGCGAAAATCGTAGTGAAGATGACTGGCATTATGCTCTTGAATTACAAACCGGCTCTGGCTTTTCTTTAAAGTTTTTGCTTCGGGTTCCGGAGTGATATTAAATTTTCTTCTTTTTTTATATTCTTCGAGAACCATTTTTCTAAAAACCAAAATCTCAAATTCCAAATGCCAAATGAATATCTGAATGACTTAATGCCAAATTATATTTTTGACATTTGAGCTTTGGAATTGAATTGACATTTGAGCTTTGACATTTGACATTTTATTGAAAATCTAGTTTTCCGGCCTCTATTTCGACCCATTCATCTGCCGAGTCATCCCACTTAAAAGCTTTTAGCTTGTGAGTAAACTCATCTTCCGAATAAGTAATTTCTACCTGCGCTCCCTGCCCTACTCTTTTCGTATAATGAGCTTTCTTTCTCAAGATAACGGGTCTTGTAAT
This sequence comes from uncultured Candidatus Saccharibacteria bacterium, assembly GCA_964482765.1. Classification (GTDB taxonomy): domain Bacteria; phylum Patescibacteriota; class CPR2_A; order CG2-30-33-46; family CAYZYZ01; genus CAYZYZ01. The sequence goes on from CAYZYZ010000009.1 coordinate 5,660, forward strand.
CCGTTGAACTTTCATTTTGCCTAAAGGGCCATTAAAAATTATTGATTCGATCTGTTCACGGGCTTTATCATCCTCAAAATCATCACCTATGGGAATCTCTTCCTTGGTATGTTCAATAATACCAAACTTTTGTTCGATTAAATCGACTATCTCGCCCCATCTTTCTTCATTCATAAAATTTTCCTCGAGGTCTCTTTTTATCCATTCCTTTAAGAGACCGAGACCCCGATAAAACTGGAAGTGAATCGGGGTAACTTTTTCATTGGGGTTATTTCTTTGAGGGAACTACAGAAAATTCCAAAACCTCTGGTGCTTCTAATTTTAACCAATCTGAGAATTTAACTTTTATTGATTTTGTATAATCACCAGCAGGAAAGACTATATTCTTGTTCTTTCCCATTGTTTTGTCTAGATAAACCTTGGCTTTTAAAAGCTTACCCAAAGCTGGTGCCGAACCCGGTTTTAAGCCTGTGGCCTTCTTCATTTCTGCTTCTGTTGCTAAAGTTACTTCTTTAGCGCCAATTGTTGACTTAATCCTTTTCAATTTTGCCGCCAGATTTGCCGGCAAGACCGCCATAATGAATTTTTTGCCATCAACTTTTAAAACAAGAACTTTGGCAATCTCTCCTTCTTTTGATTTGGTCACCTTAGCCGCGTCTTTGGCTGTGTAAACCTCTTTGTGTTCAATCACCTCGTAAGCTACCTTCTTCTTGTCTAGGTAACTTGTAATCTCTTTTGTTTGCATATAAACCTCCTGAGCCCCATATGGGGCGAAGCCCTGAGCATTGTCGAAGGACCTCTCTATAAATTAATGCTAATTATGAAGATAATCTCCTCATTGCTTTTATTTTATCACTTTTTATTAAATTTTTCTTGTTTATAGTAATATTGTCGCCTTCTGACTATCTATTTTTATTTTATCTCTCCTTCAAGCCATTTTTGAAATTCTTTGTTTATTTTGGAAATTTTTATAGATGCAATACACGGGACTTCATAAGAATGCAAACTCTTTATTATTTTTTCTAAAATTGGAAGTTTCTCCTTAGTGGTTTTGAAAATAGCTACCATCTCTTTTTCGTCTATTATTTTATTTTTCCACTGATAAATAGATTCAATGGGGAAAATATTCACACAACCAGCCAATTTTTTATCGATAATAACTCGAGCTGTCTTTTTAGCTTCTCTTTTCGACGGAAAAGTTACATAAACGAAAAACATACTTATATTATACACTACCTCTTCCAGCAGTGCATTTTGGAGATATATTTTTTGAGCTTGTCTTGCTTTGATGATCTTCTTTTTAGTGATTTTTTTTTCTTCATTTCACTGCTTTCAAAAAAACTCTTGAAATAATTTTCTATATATAGATATAGTATAATGCCTTTCTTAGATAGCACAAAATGTGCTATTTGCATATTGAAAACCTGTGAACCTGAAATCTGAAAGGGGTTGATTTGGTTGGCACAGAAACGAAGTTATGTGGTAGTCTGGTTTAACAAGAGAAGCAAAGAGACGCTCGCCTATCCATCATATGCAGCTTCTAATGATGAGGCCCTAAGAAATGCTGCTGGAGCCTTCAAAAAAATTCTTTATGATGATGAGTCGGTATTTGCCGCAACCCTTAATGAAGCAACGGTATATCCGGAAGGGAGTGCGGAATATGAGAAATATCTTGGTCTTGCCTATAAATTTAAAAGTCTTTACCTGAAAGAAAGAGACAGAAGCAGGATTTTGAAGACTTTGAAAAAAATCAGTAAGAGACAAAATCCATTACCCGCTTTCAGTTCTCGAAGATGCAGACGAAAAATTCATCCTGGACAAGCAACTCTTTTTTAAATACTAAACGGGGTTTAAAAACGCCGATGGAGGTTTCCACACCCCACCTCTGAAACAAATTCGGCGTTCTTTTTTTTCTCTCTGCTTTCTAATTTACATTCTCGAGAATGTAAGAATGTTATTCTTTTTTGACAAAGTCGCACTCTACACAATGAATATCGCCTTTTTTGTTTTTAACTAAAAGGCTGGCGCACTTTTCGCACTGCTTCTCCAAAGGCTCTTCCCATGTTGCGAATTTGCATGAAGGATAACCCTTGCATCCATAAAAAAATCTTCCTTTTCTTGTCCTTCGTTTGACCAGTTTCTCACCACACTCAGGACACTTGGCTTTTATTTCTTCCAATAAGGGCTTGGCATTTTTGCATTCCGGAAAACCAGAACAGGCCAAAAATTTTCCATAGCGCCCGATTTTAATAACCATCATTTTCCCACATTTTTCGCATTTAATATCAGTTTTTTCTTCGGGTAGTTTAACTTTTTCTATCTCTTCATGTTTTTTTTCTAAATCTCTTTCAAAGGGCTCATAGAATTCTCTAACGATCGGAATCCACTTAACCTTGCCTTCCGCTATCTCATCCAGCTCTCCCTCTATATAAGCGGTAAATTTTACATTGACAATATCGGGAAAATGCTTGGTTAAAAGATCATTAACAGCATAACCTATTTCCTGAGGGATAAAGTAACCTTCCTCTTTTTTAACGTAACCTCTTCCGGAAATAGTACTCATAATAGGAGCATAAGTTGAGGGCCGGCCAATGCCATACTCTTCCAATGCTTTAACGAGTGAGGCTTCACTGTAGCGGGCTGGTGGTTGAGTAAATGACTGGTTGGGCTCTAATTTTATAAAATTAAGCTCTTCGCCTTCTTTAACTTCCGGCAGTATCTCCTCTTTGTCAGAATTTTTGTAGATTTTTAGGAAGCCGTCAAATTTTATTATGGAGCCTGTTGCGGAAAAACCGTAATTTTTGGCTTTTATTTTAATTTGAGTTAAATCAAAAACTGCTTCCGCCATTTGGGAAGCCAAAGCGCGATTATATATCAAAGCATAAAGCTTTAGTTGGTCAGGATCTAAATAATTCTTTACAGATTCCGGCGTTATCTCCGGATAAGTCGGCCTAATTGCCTCGTGCGCTTCCTGGGCTCTTTTAGAGGTCGTTTTGAAGTGTCTTCCATCTTGCTTTTTATAATTTGCGCCGAAATTTTTCTCTATGAAATTTAAAGATCTAGAAATAAATTCCTGTGCTAAGCTTAAAGAATCTGTCCTCATATATGTAATTAAACCAACTGCCCCCCGTTCGCCGATCTCGACTCCCTCATAAAGCTGCTGAGCTAAAAGCATTGTCTTTTTGGCAGAGAAACCTAATCTATGGGCCGCATCCTGCTGAAGGGTGCTGGTTTTAAAGGGCGGGTAAGGATTTCTAATTTTTTGTTTTTTATCAACCGACGAAACCGTAAAATTGGCATCTTCTAAATCTCTGGTGATTTTTAGAGCCTCATCTTTTGTTTTTATGGCAAACTTGTCTAAACGCTGGTCATCTTTCTCTTGTAGTTTTGCGGAAAATTTATTTTCAATATTTTCTTTTTTTGAAAGAAGGGCTTCAATTTGCCAGTATTCTTGGGGCTTAAATACCTGAATTTCTTTTTCTCTTTCAATAATCAGCATTAAAGCTACTGACTGCACTCTTCCGGCAGAAAGTCCCCTTCTTATCTTTTTCCATAAAAGAGGGCTCAATTTGTAGCCCACTAATCTATCCAACACTCGTCTTGCCTGTTGGGCATCTATTAAATTTTCATCAAGTCCGCGAGGATTTTTAAAGGCTTCCTGGATCGCATTTTCGGTGATTTCTGAAAAAACTACCCTCTTGGGAGGATTTTTGGGTTTGATAACCTTGGTTATGTGCCAAGCAATGGCTTCTCCTTCCCTATCGAGGTCGGTGGCAAGATACAGATCCTGAGACTTTTCGGTTTCTTTTTTTAAGATATTCAAATTCTTCCGAGCTTTAGTTGGGATAACATATTTAGGCTCAAAATCATGCTCGACATCAACGCCGAGTTCAGCTTTAGGAAGGTCGCGGACATGACCATAAGAAGCTAAGACTTTGAAATCTTTGCCTAGGTACTTTTCTATTGTCTTCGCCTTGGCAGGCGATTCAACTATGACTAAATTTTTCATACAAAAAACGTTTTTTACCTATAATTTATTTTTTGGCAAGCCTGCCTGTCGGCAGACAGGTTTAATCTGTAAGCTGGTATGTTTGTTTTTTAAAGAATTTGAAATTCGGGGAAAATCTGGCAACAACTTTTCCCAGTATAGATTTTTTAGAAATCGGACCAAAAATTCTGGAATCAATGCTCTGATTCGGCTCCCGGTTATCCCCTAATACATAAAACTGGTTTTCAACTAAAATCACCCTTTGATCGCCATAAGTGTGGATCTCTTTTACATACGACTCAAGCAATACTTTGCCGTTAATCTTAACCTTTCCGTCTTTTATCTCCACTTGCTCGCCCGGCAGACCGACTATTCTTTTTACCCAGATTTTGTTGTCAGCCTTCAAAAGAATAAGATCGCCTCTTCCTAGTTTAGAAAAATTGTATGCTAACTTAAAAACCAATATCTTCTCACTGTCCTTAAGAGTCGGCTCCATACTTGCCCCAGAAACTGAAAAAATAGTAAAAGAAAAAACTAGAACGAGAAGAGCAATAATTATCAAAATTAAAAATACAACGAGTACTTTTTTCATTTTTTAACTGTGAAGGTCTGGGCGCCTAAGTTTGAAACCTTTCCTTTTATTTCCATTAATGATAATGTACTCGAAGTTTCCGAAATGGTCAATCCAGCTTTCTTGGCAATTGAATCGATGTGAAAGGGGCCGTCTTTTAAAACCTCTAAGATTTTTGCTTCTTCTTCGGTATCGGCTTTTATCTTTTGTACAGGTTCACCCTCAATCCCAAACTCTTCCAAAACATCTTGCTGAGATGTTACCAGTTTTGCTCCCTGCTTTATGAGATTATTCGAACCCTCAGATTCTTTGCGGTTTATGTCGCCAGGAACAGCAAAAACCTCCCTGTTCTGCTCTAAGGCAAAGTTGGCGGTAATTAGAGCGCCAGAACGAATCCTCGCCTCAACTATTAAAACACCTCGTGAAAGTCCAGAAATTATGCGGTTCCTTTCCGGAAAATTTGTTTTGTAGATCGGGTAACCGGGAGGGTACTCAGAAACAAGGGCTCCATCATTTTCTAAAATTTTCAAAGCTAAGTTCCTGTTGGAGGAAGGATAAATTGAGCTGTCGTCGATGCCAGAACCCAAAACAGCTATCGTCCTTCCGCCCACATTTAAGGCGCCTCTGTGCGCCAGGGTATCTATTCCGATAGCCATACCCGAAACTATAACCATGCCTGCCTGGGCTATTTTTTCTGATAAGCTAGTGGCGGCACTTATTCCATAATAGGTCGGCCTTCTGGCTCCTACTATGGCGAAAATGTTATTTCTTGTTTTGAGGTTCCCCTTTATAAACAAAATAAGCGGCGGGTCGGCAATTTCTTTAAGGAGCTTGGGATAATCATCATCTCCTAAACTAAGAGTTTTTATGTTTTGCTTTAGAAGAAGCTCCATCTGTTCGTCAGGGATAATGCTATTTCTAAGATTCGAGAGTTCTTCAAAATCCTCTTCGGTTAGCCCGGCTTTCTTGAAATCAGAAAAAGTTGCGCTTTTCCAAAAATAGGAAAAGTCACCAAAAGCTTTGTAAATATCTCTAAGCTTTAGCCTAAGTCTCTGATTTTTTGATAAAGAGACCAGAAATTTTTTGTCTTCTTCTTTAATTTTCTTCATTAGAATAAATACAGTTTAAAATTTTAAATTAATCAAATTAAATCACTAAAGGACAATATTTTATGCTATAGCATAAAATATTGTCCTTTTTGAGAATCAAGGGTTTGGTATGGTGATTTTTTTGGGTTCTATCCCCTTTTTAAAAATCTCCTCAAATTCTTCTAATACTTTTTTAATAACTTTTTCTATAATTTCCAATTCGGACTTCGAAAATTTTTCCAAGACAAACTTTTCGGTATCAATTTCTTCTTTTGGTCTGTTTAAAATACCAACTCTAACCCTCCAATAATTTTTGCTTCCTAAAGCAGAAATTATAGATTCAATGCCTTTATGACCAGCTGCTCCTTCACCAAAACTTATTTTTATTATGCCTAGAGGCAAGTCAACATCATCATGAATTACAATCATATTCTCAGGTGAGATTTTATAGTAATTTAGAAAAGACAAAACTGCCTCGCCTGAGTTATTCATAAAAGTCTGGGGCTTCAATAATGACACTCTTTCATTCCCGATTATGCATTCCGAAACTTCAGCCTTAAATCTTCTCTCGAGCTTAAACGGCTGACAATTGACAATTGACAATTGACATATCGCATCTATGATGCGGAACCCAATATTGTGCCGCGTTGATTTGTACTTTTTCCCCGGATTCCCTAACCCTACGACTATTTTCATCAAAACTCCTTCGATTTTTCTTTAGGATAAATCCTTATACATTTCTAAACCGTTTATGTATTTGTTTTTAATTAAAAAGGCCTTTGGCATTTTTCCGTAATTTTTAAATCCAAACTTTTTATAAAATTGAATTGCTCTTTTATTGACTTCGAAAACACCCAAAACAACCATCTTTAGCTTTAGAAAGTCCTTGGCTAATTTTAAAACCTCTCCCATTAATTCAGTACCAATTCTTTCCTCTCGAAAATTCTTATCGATAATAATCCCTAATTTACCTATATGAGAGGAAAATCCTTTTTTTCTTTCCACTCCGGCATGCCCAATAATTCTAGAATTAGATATGGCACAAATGTTAATTCTCTTTTTTTCTTTCATTGCTTCTATCTCTTTTTTAACTATTTCCTTTCCCTTATTTGCTTTAACCTTCTTATTCCTTCTAAGGAATCTTTTCTCTTCGACGACGCTATTTACAAGATGCATTAAACCGCGCCAATCAGATTGTTCCACAATCTTAATAATTACTTCTTTGCCATTTTTTGATATTATTCGTTTTAAAACTTGTCCCGGTTTTAATTTACTTTTATTTAATTTTGAATTTTGATTTGTCATTTTGAATTTTGACTTTTGAATTTTGAATTATTTTTTGTTACTCCTTAAATCAATTTTAATGGGTGTGCCGGTAAAATCAAAATTTTCCCTAATTTTTCGCTCTAAGTATCTAAGATACGAAAAATGGAAAAGCGACTGGTCGTTAACTTTTAATTGAAAAGTGGGCGGATTTGTCCTTGTTTGTGAAGAAAAATAAATTTTTGGCTGAAGCTTGCCTTTAGTTTTGGGCGGATTTTCCATATAGGCACTAGAGACAACTTCATTAACTTTTCTGGTGGAAATTTTTCTCTTTGCATTTTCTTTGACTTTCAAAATTATATCTAAAATATCTTTCACGTTCTTACCTGTTAAGGCTGAGGTAAAAATCACTGGTGCCCAGGGAAGAAAACGAATCCTCGCCCTTAAAGTTTCTAAAAAATCTTCCATTGACGTCTCTTTCTTGAGAAGGTCCCATTTATTCACTATCAAAATAAGTCCCTTGCCCGCCTCCAAAATGAATTGAGATATGTGAAGATCTTGTTTTGTTACCCCTTCAGAAGCATCAATCAAAAGAAGAGCAATGTCAGATCTGCTTATTGTTTTAACAGCTCTTAAAACGCTAAATTTTTCGACACCCACTTTAACTTTACCTCTTCTTCTTATGCCACCCGTATCAACTAATTTTATAGGTTTGTTTTTATATCTAAAGAAGACATCAATCGTGTCTCGGGTTGTTCCGGGCAGTTCGTTCACCAGCACCCTCTCTTCTCCTATAAGCCTATTTAAAAGAGTGGATTTGCCAACATTGGGTCTGCCGACTACGGCAATGTCTATTTCGGATTTTTGAATCACACGCTTGGGTTTTATCTCTTTTAAAGCTTTTACAGTTTCATCCATCAAATCGCCGCTTCTCCTGCCAGAAATAGCAGAAACAGCAATCGGTTCACCTATACCAAGTTCTAAAACCTCATCAAGTTTTTCTTCTATTTTCTGATTATCAACCTTGTTTGCCACTAAAAGAAGTGGCTTATCTGTTTTGCGTAAAATTTCTGCTATTTCTTTATCTTGTGAAGTTACACCTTCTTTAATGTCAACAACAAACATTAAAACATCTGCTTCTCTTATGGCTTCCTGAACCTGAAATTTAATATCTCCTAATAATTTTTTTATATTCTCTGGTGTCTCTTGAGGAATGTCTATATTTAAACCAGCAGTATCAACCAAGAAAAATTCCTCGCCTCGCCACTGGGTTTCAGCATATAACCTGTCTCTGGTGGTTTCTGGCTCATAAGAAGTGACGGCAAATCTTTTTCTTATGAGCCGGTTAAACAGAGTTGATTTACCAACATTGGTTCTGCCAACTATAGCAACTATTTTGATCATTTAACACCTTACCATTTATAAGAATCAAAACTCCATTTTAAGAGTTTTTTAGTCTCGTTAAATCTGTCAAGACTATTTAGAACTATTGTTAAAACTTCATTTCCATTATTTTCTGCTAAAGTTATCAGGCATTCGCCCGCTTCTTCTGTATAGCCAGTCTTCACTCCTATAATATTAAATCCGCTGTTGCCCATGAGCTTGTTGGAACTTTTAAGATTATGGTTTAAACCCTCGAGCGAGGTGATAGTTTTCTCTTTTGTCCTCACTATCTCTTGAAACTTCTCATTCTGAAGAGCATATCTGGTTAAATTCAAAAGGTCTAAAACAGTGGAATAATGATTTGGGTTATCTAATCCTGAGGCATTAGTAAAGTTTGAGCCTGTAAGTTTGAGCTCTTGAGCTTTTTTGTTCATAAGTTTTACAAACTCCTGTTCTGTTCCGGAAATATGTTCTGCTAAAGCTACCGAAGCATCATTTGAAGAATTCAATAAGGCGGCATACAAAAGAGACTCAACTTTAAGTTTCTCGCCGGGACGCAAGCCGATTCCCTGCCCATAAGTTGATACTGCATTTTGTGATACAGTAACAATATCATCCGGCTTTGTATTTTCTAAAACAACCACCGCGGTCATTATCTTGGTAGTTGAAGCCATAGGAATTCTTATTTTTGACTCTTTTTCCGCTAAGATTTTTGCGGTTTTTAAATCTTGGGAGATAAAAGACCTCGCCTCGAGGTTTATCTCTTTGTCGGATATTTTTTGCGGCAGCGGGGCAATATTTCCTATATAAGAAATTTTTGAGTGTTCTTCTGGGAGGCTTTGAGGGGTCAAATTGATTTTGTCCGAAGAAAAAGGAGCAAAAACTCCTATTTGTTCTAAAATTATTACAATAATTAAAATTATATTTCTAAGCATTTTTTATTTGCGCCCTTTGCGTATTCTTTTGCGCCCTTTGCGGTTACTTTTTGCGTTTTTTGCGGTTACTTTTTTCGGCCTTTGCGTATTAAAATTTAAAAGTTTGCTTTATTTTCTTATCCCCTTCTTTGTCATCCTCCTTTGGTCGAGGCAGCTCTTCCAGACTCTCTACGCCGAGATACTGCAAAAATTCAAAAGTCGTTCCATAAAGAATTGGTTTCCCAGGGGCGTCTTTTCGGTCAACTTCTGAAATTAGACCTTTAATTTGCAGGGTTCTTAAAATGGCTTCGCAGTTAACGCCTCTTATTTTTTCAATCTCCATCCTGGTTATTGGCTGTTTATAGGTTACGATAGCCAAAGCTTCCAGAGCCGCTTCCCCTAACTCTTTCTGTAACTCCTCATTTAAATATTTACCGACATATTTAGCTATTTCAGGCGCGGTCACTAAATGAAAGTAGTCACCTTTTCTGATTATCCTCAAACCTCTCTTTTTGTAATCTCTCATTAGTTCCAGAAGGGATTTTTGAACATCGATTGCTAGAGAATTTGTTAACTTAGCGAATTCTTTAATAGATACCGGCTTTTCGGCAACGAATAAAATCGCTTCGATTATGTTTTGTAAGTTTTCTTTCATTCTTTATTCCTTGTCGCTCTAATAAGTATTATCTCAGAAAAATTACTGTCTTGCTTTGCTTCCAAAACCTTAAGCCTTAAAAGTTCTAAAATAGCCAGGAAACTAACAATCATTCCAATTTTTGACTTAGCTTTCCTAAGGAACTCTCCGAATTTTATTAAGTTAAATTTATTCAGGTGCTCTTTAAGCTCTTTAATTTTTTCTTCAGTGGAAACCGAGTCTTTAATAATTGCTTTGTCTAACTCTTCTTCTTTAGGCATATTTTCTAATGCTTTTTGAAACATCTCAAAAAGAGCTTTGGTGTTAATATCAGGTGGATCAAAAACAGAGATTTTGGGAGAGACTTTGGTCTGGCGATTGAATCCTCTAAACTCACTCTCGGCTAATTCTTTAAGCTCCTCTGAAACCTTCTTGAAAGCCTGGTACTCTTTGAGACGACTTTTAAGCTCCTCTAAATCCTCCTGTTCTTCTCCAGTAAGCTCTAGTTGAGGCAGTAGAACTTTGGTTTTTGCCAAAATCAATTTAGAAGCAACATCTAAAAATTCTGAAAGATATTTTAAATTCACATTATCCAGTGTTTTTAAATGTCGCAGAAAATCGTTACTAACTTGAGCCAAGGAGATTTGGGTTATATCTAATTTCTGCTCCTCTATAAGCTGTAAGAGAAGACCCAATGGCCCTTCAAAAGTTTCTAATTTTACTTGATAAACCATGATTTGATAAATTATCAATTTTTAAAATAATTTGTTTAAATTTTGAAAATTGAAAATTTTTGTATTTATTTTTGTCAACTGTTTACTGTTA
>CAYZYZ010000009.1:16425-22534 GCA_964482765.1 uncultured Candidatus Saccharibacteria bacterium
TGTCTTATCTATGGTTTCAGTCTGTTTATATCTCTTGGGAAAAGACTGGCTTCTCTAACATTTTCCAGCTCCAGAAATCTGGCGGTTAATCTTTCAAGTCCTTGACAGAATCCGCCATGAGGAGGCATACCATATTTAAAAATACTTAAATACTCTTCAAAACCTTTGGTATCTATATTTTTATCTTTCATAGCTTTTACCACTTTGTCATACTCATGATGACGCTGGCTACCGGTTGTAACCTCCAGTCCTCTAAAAAGCAAATCAAAACTTAAAGTTTCATCAGGGTTTTTGGGGTCTGGATAAGTATAGAAAGGCCTCTTTTTGGTTGGATAGTGGGTTATAAAGACGAATTCTGAATCATATTTTTTTGCCACATAATCACAGATGGCTTTTTCCTGTTTTGGATCAAGATCTGGTGCACCTTTGCATTTTATTTTATACTCTTTCTCTAAGATATCTTGAGCCTCACTTAGCTTCATTACAGGAATTTTAGTATATTTTGGCAATTTCGCTCCGAGTAATTCAAAATCTTCTTTGGAGTTATTTTTGAGCCAGTCAATCATATATTTAGTAAGTTCTTGGTGCATATCAATCAAATCGAGCCAGCTATTGATAAAACCCATCTCTATATCTAAACTCATATATTCATTTATATGTCTGGAAGTTGCGTGGGGCTCGGCTCGATAAACATAAGCGGTTTCAAAAACTCGTTCAAATATTCCCACCATAATCTGTTTATAGAGCTGCGGGCTTTGGGCTAAGTATGCTAAACCCTTCTTGAAGTATTTAAGGCTGAACATCTCGGCGCCGCCAGTTTCAGCGCCGGCGCAGACTATCTTGGGAGTATTAATTTCTGTAAATCCCTGGTTTTCAAAAAAAGCGCGGAAAGCCTTTAGAATTTCTCCTTGGACTTTAAAAATCGCTCTCTGTTTGGGATTTCTTAAAGTTATAGTTCTATAATCTAACAGGGTGTCAATATTAACTTTGAGTTCTTTTTTATTAATGACAACTGGCAGGTCTTCTTTCACTCGGGAGATAACCTCAATTTTAAAAACCCTAACTTCGGCGCCCATTGGTGCCCTTTCTTCTTTTTTTACGAAACCTAAAACTGAAACTACTGATTCTTCTTTCAAGTCTTCCAGTTTTAGAAGGAGTTCTTTTGTCTCGAAAACCGTTTGAACTAACCCTGCTCTGTCGCGCAAAATTACAAAAGCAATGCCTCCGATTTTGCGGATTCGGTGAATCCAGCCGAGAAACACAACATTTTTCCCGACATATGAACTTATATCACTAGATAAAACTCTTTGCATAATTATATTTTAGCACAAAGAATCGGCTTTTTGTAAGCCGATTCTTAATTCTTGAGATATTTATTCTTTAGGAAGCCGGGCTTTCTTCTTTAGCCTCTCCTCCTTTTTTCTTGTTTAAAACTGCCTCAATTTTTTCCACCACTTGTCCGGGCATTGTTTGTGATTTAACCAAATAATCTTCGGCACCGTAAATCAAGCCTTTTGCTTTAACCGACTCTTCGGTTAGTGCTGTTAACACTATAACGGGAATATCTTTGGTTTCGGGAGTGGATTTTAGAATATCCAAAACATCCATACCGGACATCTTGGGCATCATTATATCTAATAAAATCAAATCAGGCTTTTCTTTAATGGCTAAATCCAAACCCTCTTCTCCATCATTGGCCTCTAGCACATCATAACCATTGATAGAGAGCCTTAACTGATACATTTCTCTTAAGGCTTTATCATCCTCTACGATTAAAATTTTTTCTTTTATTTCTGGCATATTAACCTCGATAAGTATTCTTTTATTATACTAGCTTATTAAAAATGAAAAATCAAGAAATTTAGGCTAACGGGACGGTGAAGTTAAATTTCGAACCCTTTCCTTCGCCACTCTCAACCCATACTTTTCCGCCCTGTTTTTCAATTAAATTCTTGACGATAAAAAGCCCAACGCCTGTTCCGCCAACCTCTCGGGTCCTTGAACTATCCGCCTGGAAGAATTTGTCAAAAATCCTTTTTTGGTCTTCTTTACCTATCCCCACGCCAGTATCAGAAACTTTCACTAACATATGGTCTTTCTGCTCTTGGGCTTCGATTGCTACCTCACCTTTTTTAGTGAATTTTATGGCATTATCGATAAGGTTGGTAAGAATCAATTTGACTGATAACGGGTCGGTTGCCACTAAGGGAAGGGGGATTTTTTTAGGGGGTACAAAAATCAAACTTAGGTTGCGTCCTTTGGCAACCGCAGAGAAATCGTTTATGGCTTTTTCTATCAAATCCTCAATTTGGATTGCTTGGGCTCTACCCTCACCGATAGTTTGAGATGAGGCAATCAAATCAGCTACGACTGTTGACATCTTGCGGGTGGCATCAAAAGATTTCTTAGCCAGCTCTAAAACAGTTGGATTAACTTCTTTTTCCGAAAACTCTAATATCATCGAAAGGAAACCGGAAGTTGTTGCTAATGGAGTATTTAATTCATGAGTTACAACATCTATAAATTCTCTCTTACTCTCATCTATTTCTTTTAGTTTCTCATCTGCCAAATCAAGCTGTTTTTTCAAGCTGTCTATTTCGCTTCTTACGCTTTTTGTTCTCTTAAAATAGAAAAGAATAAAAATTAGAAGCGCGATTGTCGTACCTATCAAAATATAAGTTATCATTTTTTGGCTAGCCCTTTCTTTTGAGTAATTATAGCTCTTGGAATTGAAAAGTAGAAAGTGCTTCCCTCCCCTAATTTGCTCTCGACCCAGATTTTGCCCCCCAGCATTTCAATAATAGTTTTAGAAATGTACAAGCCTAAACCGGTTCCCTCTGCTTCCCTGGTTGCCGAAGAATCTACTTGATAAAATTTGTTAAAAAGAAGTGGGATGTTCTCTTTGACTATTCCTATCCCTGTATCTCGAACTGCAATCACCACAAATCCATCTTTCTTCTCGGATAAAGATATTGTAATGCCGCCTTCTTTAGTAAATTTTAAGGCGTTGCCGATTAAGTTATTTAAAACCTCTCCTAACCTGTTGCTGTCAGTTAAAACTACGGGAATCGCTCTTTTGGGTTTATTAAAAACCAGCTTCAAACCCTCTGATTGAACTTCGTCTTTAAAGTCTCGAACCACACTTTCAATAAATTGGCTGATATCTACTTCAACTGGATTTATCTTCATTGCGCCTCTCTCGATGCGGGATATATTCATTAAGTCTTTTACCAGCCGCGAGACTCTCTTTATCCCTTTATAAGCATTGCCAACCAATTTGGAAGCGGTCTCATCAAGTTTGCCGATTTTTTCATCGACTACCATTGAGAGGTGCCCCTGCACCTGAGTAATCGGCGTCAGAAGCTCATGGGAGGCAACAGAGACGAACTCCATTTGCATCTTCTCCATCTCCTTTTCTTTGGTTATATCTCTTATAATAGCTACGGCGCCTCGGGCATCTCCGGCAGCATCAATAATCGGTGCTGATGATATTATTACAAAAACCGGCTTGCCAAAAACTGAGATACTAAGATCATTTCTTGAATTGGGCTTCCTCTCGGTAATAGCTAACTCCAAAGGACAGTCTCTGGCGTAGTCTAGGCTTTTATTTTCTATCCTAAATTTAAAAACGCTTCCATAAAAATGACCCAGAAGCCTCTCTTTCGACTCTTTAGATTTTATTATTCCTAAAGCGGCATCATTTAAAAAGAGTAGTTTTCTTTCTCTCGAAACTACGAAAACGCCATCGCTCATACTCTGAAGAACTGCTTCGGACTTAACTTTGTCAGCAACCAATTGGTTGCTGAAATCTTCCAGTCTTAAAAGCTCTTTCTTCTGCTTGGAATAAACAAGGCTTCCAATAAAGAATAAAATAGCGGATGCGCCTAAAAGAATAATCTCCCAAATAAAAATATCATTGTAGCTTGAAATAAAATTTAGTTGGTTCAAATCACTAAGGATAAAAACATAAATCACTAAAAATTCCAAAAGCAAAGAAATGAAAATGAAGTACGGCGAAAAGAAAAAAGCTGTTATACCTAAAACAACAATGTAAATAAACGCCATTGGGCTGGCTATTCCGCCAAAAAGCTGGGTAAGTAAGATGAGCATCACCAGAAAGAATAATATGTCTATGTTTAAAGCTAGCCCCGGTCTTTTTCTAGATAAATTGAAAAAAAACAATCGATGATAAACCAAGGACTGCGCTAAAGCTAGAAGGTTGATAAAAAGAAAAACTGGCTCTAATCTAAACCAATAAAATCCCAGAAAAAAATATAGCGAGGCGGCTATAATAAACCAGTCCAATATTTCAAAAATGCGACCCGCTCTTCTTACGCTGGAAACAAATAGTTTTTGTTTTTGTTCCTCATCAAAAAAAAGGGCGGAACTCAATAAAGACGGGGTAGGCTTGGAACGATTTCTCTCTGCTTCCTTAACCTTTTTCATCAATCCGTATTATTTAAGAAGGGATTTTATTTTGGAAACGATTTCTTCCAGTTTAGACTCTGATTTCACCATGAATTCATCGGCGCCAAAAACATAGCCCTTGGTTTTTACGGATTCTTGAGTCAAAGCAGTTAAAACAATAACCGGGATTTTCTTTGTCTCGGGCGTGGATTTTAAAATATCCAAAACATCCATTCCGGAAATCTTTGGCATCATTAAATCCAAAACAATTAGAGACGGTTTTTCCTTTACGGCAGTTGAAAGCCCTTCTTCTCCATCGGCAGCCACTAGTACATCATAACCTTCAAGCTTCAGGCGCATCTCGTAGACATTGCGTAAAGCTATGTCATCTTCTACAATTAAAATTTTTTTTCTGCCACCTTGTGCCTTATTAGGCATCGTTCCTCCGTTTTTTATATCTTATATTATTATACCCTACTTAAATTTTAAAAGTCAAAGCAAATTTTAAAAATCGCGTAACTTACGCGTAACTATACGCAGAACTGAAACTAGCTTTACAGGCGTCGGTTTTGCGTCTTGGTTACTGCGTCTGTTCTGTAATTACATTCATTGGCAGCGTGAAAAAGAAAGTTGTGCCCTGCCTATATTTGCTTTTAACCCAGACCTTTCCGCTATGCATATCGATAATGGTTTTTGTGATATATAAACCTAGCCCGGTACCTCCGCGCTCATTAGACAGTGCTGATGAAGCAGCTTGCGCCTGATAAAATTTTTCAAAAAGATGAGGAATAGATTTTTCAGGAATGCCTATCCCGGTATCTCTAACTGCAACCAAAGCCTCACTCCCCTTCCGTTCAAGGGAAACTGTTATCCCGCCTTTTTCAGTAAACTTTAAGGCATTGCCGATTAAGTTATTCAAAACCTCTGTTATTCTGTCTGGATCGAGATTAATTTCGGGAAACATCCTGTCTGGTTTTTTGAATTTAATATAAATGCCTTTATCCTGAACCTGAAGCTCAAAACCATCAACAGCGTGCTGAACAAGTCTTTCTAATCTGGTAGGGGTTTTATTTATTTTGATTCTCTTTTGCTCAATTCTGGAAACATCTAAAAGGTCTTTTACCAGGTTGGAAAGGCGCATGACGTTTTCGTAGGCTCTTTTTGTAATATCTCCTGCTTGTCCCTTGCCTAGATTTTGCATACCCAGCATAGAAAGATAACCCTCCAAGGAGGCTATTGGTGTCCTAATTTCATGAGAAGCTAAAGAGATAAATTCGTCTTTGGCTTTATCAGCTTCTATAAGCCTCTGGTTAACGTCTTTTAGCTGTTTGGTGGCTCTGGCAACTTCGGCTCGCAAAATAAGGTTGAATTTTTGGGCTTTCTCATAAGTCTTGGCATTCTGAACACCTAAAGCGAGCTGGGAAGTTATAATTTCCAAAACTCTGATGTCTTTTTCAGAATAGATATCGCCTGATTTTTTCTCGCCCAAAAAGAGAAAACCAATAACCTCGCCTTCTGTCTGGAGGGAAAGTATTAAAGAAGCATTGTATTTTCGCATAATTTCTTTGCATTTAGAGCCTTCTTCAACTTCATCAAAAATTTCTGTTTTCTTTTCTTTCAGTAGATGCTTTAACTCGTTCTCCTCTAAACTAACAGCCTGTTTGTAGCCAATACTCTCGGTTTCATATACCTTGTTGCCTTC